>DASVVH010000333.1:0-6278 GCA_036386615.1 Ardenticatenaceae bacterium | reverse complement strand
GCCTATTTCCAGAGCCGTGTCGGCTACACCATGGCGCTGTTCAACCTCCTCGTGCAATGGCATGGGTTAGCGCCGGATGAAGACGGCTTTGTACGCCTTTCCATTGCTGAGTTTAGCCTCTGAAACTAGCACCAATGGTTAGTAATCTGTCATATAGTGGCAACGCTTCGGATTTTCATGGACTTCACTCGCCCATCCGCCTTTCGCACCTCAAACACTTTATATTGTCGCCGGGTCTGAGGAGCAAGCACAAAGACTGCTCCTTCGATTGGTACGTCGAACCCAAGCGTTATGAGCCAATGAACATCATCGTCCGATGAATCCACCTCTTCAAGCAGAACGTTACGGATCTCCACGTTCGTGGAAGCATCCCTCAGAAAGGCTATCGCCGCCGCCGTAGCCTCCTTGATACCTATGCTTTGGGCCTCTTGCGCGCCCAAGATAGCCTCGCTCATGTTGTCGCCTCCATTAAGAATAGTGTAATGATGCCAGACCGGTCACATAGTGGTTCGGTCTGGCAGGCGATTATAGCTTGTTGCAACAGAAGGTAGAATCAGATACCTTGAGATAGAAGGGTTAGTGATGATGAGCACCCACAAGAGAGCTGCCAGCGGCTTGCTACCACCTCACGCCACCGCCCCGCCGCACTGGCCCGTCGCGGAGCAGATGGCGCGGACCATCGCCGCCGGGCTACCGCCCACGCTCGTCGCCTTGTGGGTGCGGAGCGGACGCGGCATGCTCGTCGTCACCGAAGACGAGCGACCCCGCTTTGAAAGCGCCTCGTTCCTATGGCGAGACGTGCAGGCGCAGGGCGTACTCTTTGTCTCCCCGCACGATGACGAGCAGGCGCTGTGGCAGGTAGTCGGCGCGTGGCTGGACGCCTTCGGCGGGAGCTTTGGCGGAACCGAGCGCCTGAGCGATGGGCACGGCGCAACCTCACTATTGACCCAAGCCGCCACCCGCCTTAAGGAAACCCTATCGCTGCGCTATGTCAACGAACTACTGGGCAGCGACGACCCCAAAATCCTCTTCCCCCGCGCCGTAGCCGCCTACCAGACCGACCCTCAACCCCTCAGTGCCGCCGACCCCCTGCTCACGCGCTGGCTGCGCGGCACCCTCTTCGACGAGGGCTTCTGGCGCAAGGTGCAGCAGGAGAGATATGAGATGTGAGATGCGGGATACGAGATACGAGATACGAGATACGAGATACAAGATATGGGATACGGGATATGGGATAACGGCAATCGCGCTAGGGCACGCTGTTCTCGACAAAGCCCTTTGTGTTCTTTGTGCCTTTGTGGTGAAAATCCGTAAGCCGTTAAGCAGTCGTCGGTCGTCCCTAGTTTGACGCGCAAAAACTGGGCAGAACCAGACGCAGCTTTGTGGTATCCTGGACGAGATGAGGGCTTCTAATCTCAGTGGAATTGCGTATTGACAATGGCGACCTGACCGAATTATAATCGGCTGAATAGGAGAATAGCCGAATGATTAACGATGTAGACCAGCAGATACTGACAATTCTTCAGGAAGACGCCCGCGCCTCCAACACCGAGATTGCCCGCCAGGTGGGTATGGCTCCCTCGGCCATTTTCGAGCGGGTCCGCAAGCTGGAGGCACGCGGCCTCATCAAAGGGTACGAGGCGCGGCTGAACGCCGAGCGGCTTGGCCTCGGCCTGCTCGCCTTCGTCTTCGTCCGCGTGGAAGAGCCACTTAACGCGCGCGAGGCCGAGGCGCAACTGGTCGCCATCCCGGAGGTGCAGGAGGTGCATCTCGTAGCGGGGGAGGACTGTTATCTGGTGAAAGTGCGCGTTTCCGGCACGGCAGCCCTGACGAGGCTGTTGAAGGAGCGACTGGGGGCAATCTCGTCCATCCGCTCCACGCGCACTACTATCGTGCTGGAAACCTGCAAGGAGACAGCGCGGCTCCCCGTCGGAGCCGCCCAGGAGGAAGACAATGGCAAAGATTGATTGGCGGTTGATAGGCGCGTTCGCGGCAGTCTACATCATCTGGGGTTCCACCTACCTGGCGATTCGCTTCGCCATCGAGACGGTGCCGCCCTTCCTGATGGCGAGTAGCAGGTTCCTCATCGCGGGCGCGCTGATGTACGGCTGGGCGCGCCTGCGCGGCCTACCCCACCCCCGGCGCGTCCACTGGCAGGGTGCCGCCATCGTCGGCGGTCTACTGCTCCTCGGCGGAAACGGTATTCTCTCCTGGGCAGAGCAGCGCGTGCCCTCCGGGCTGGCCGCGCTGCTCGTGGCAACCGTGCCCCTGTGGATGGTCCTGATGGACTCCGTTCAGCGCCGCGTCGTCCCGGCTGGTCAGGTCATTGTCGGGCTGCTGTTGGGCCTGCTTGGGCTGGCCCTCCTCATTGGGCCAGGGCTGTGGGTCGGGAACTCTGCTCTGGACCCCGTCGGCCTGGGGGCCATCCTCATCGCATCGTTCTCCTGGGCGCTGGGTTCGCTCGCCTCCCGCAAGGTCCAGCTTCCCGAAGCACCGCTGATGGCGACGGCGACGGAGATGCTGGCGGGCGGGGCGCTCTTGCTGCTGGTGGCCCTCGCCTTTGGTGAAGGTGGGCAGCTCTCGCTCGGCGACATCTCGCTGCGTTCGGCGCTGTCACTGGGCTACCTCATCCTCTTCGGCTCCATCGTCGCCTTCACTGCCTACGTCTGGCTCCTCAACAACACCACGCCCGCGCGCGTCTCGACCTACGCCTACGTCAACCCGGTCGTCGCCGTTTTCCTCGGCTGGGCCTTTGCAAGCGAGGGCCTGACCGCGCAGACCCTGATAGCGGCGGCGGTCATCGTCGCGGCGGTCGTCATCATCACCACCCACCGCGAGAAAGCCCAGGACGAAGCGCCGCAGCCTCGGCACGAAAACCAGTCGCCTATCGCACTCCCTGCGGACTGCCTTGAATCCTCAGCCACGAGACTATAAAACCAACCACCTACAGAGAAGCCCTGGCTCGCCCCCAGGGCTTCTTTACTATCTCACATCTCTCACTCCTGTTCCCCTCCTCTGTGCTATGATTGCTCCCAGCCACCAGCAGAACCACAGGCCGAGGTCGAACCATTACCAGCGCGCGAAATCTTCAAGGCAAACTCAACTGGCTCCTCCCTATCGCCATCATCGCCGCTGCGCTTCTATGGTACGGTGCCTCGCGTGTACTTCAGTGGCCGCACGTCCCCACGCGTGGCACGATGCTCTGGCCGTTCGGCGTCCCCGTTGACTACCAGACGTGCGGCTTCCACACGGGCCAGGACTGGTTCGCCGCCGTGGGCACCCCCATCTACGCCATCGAGGACGCCACAGTGGTCTACGTCGGCCCCATGTGGCTTCAGGGGCCGGACGTGGGGCGCGGCGACTACAGCATCATCCTTCACCATCTAGCCGACGATGGCTCCGAGTATTACACCACCTACGGCCACAACTCCGTCGCCCTCGTCACCCCCGGAGAGAGCGTCAGGCGCGGCCAGAAGATTGCCGAGGTGGGCGACGAGGGCTACTCCCCACGCCCGCATCTGCATCTGGAAAAAGTAGTTACCCCCTTCACCGGAAACTGGCAGCAACCCTTCGTCGGCTGCGACGGCTACCGCGACCCCGGCAGCCGCTGGAGTCCCATTTGAAAGGATGATAGGTTGAGGCAGTATGCTGTTGATTCTGGTCGTGTGGCGTTGGCGTTCGGCAGTCGTCGGTCGTCACCAAAGGTGGTAGAATCCTCCGCGCCTACCCAGACAGAAACCACACCTATCAGAGCGCCGGAAAACCCCTGAGATGAGCGTCACCCACGACTTACGAAACTGGCTTCACCACCTTTTGCTGGCGGCGCAAGTCGGCCACGTTGGCATGCTGGCGCAGAACTTCTCCCAGGACGACGCCATGACAGTTCTTGGCCCCGGCCCGGAGCACCGCTGGATAGGCAGGGATAGCTGGGCAACCTTCCTCGAAGGCTATTTCGAGGCTGTCCCCATCGGCAGCCTCGGCCTGAAGGTCCTCCAAGGCCCCGAAGTGACTCACGACGAGGCCAACGACACCGCGCAGCTTCAATGGCGCTTACTGGTTCAGGGGCCAGGAGTGAGCGGCGATGGCCTCACGCTTGACTGCCGGGCGGACCTGCTGCGGGAGAACCAGCGCTGGGTAGCGCATCGCCTGCTCCTTCGCCTTCCTGAGGGTTGAAATCGAAGCGGATTGCGCCTGACTGCCGCGCCAGCAGCCTCGCGAGTTGCCCGTCCAGAAGAATCACCCCCACCTGCCCCATCAGTTCCCCGGCCTGCCGTGCCAACTGTTCCATTGCCTCTTTCCCCGGAGCGTGCAAGAACCCCATCCCGATAGTGAGCATCGGCTTATTCGTGCCGTACATCAGCCCGAACAGGTACGCCTGCGCGAGGCCCGGCTGCTGGCGTAGCCACCCATTAAGTCGTTCAAGCTCCGCGTACGTCACGATGCGCGAGGGAGGGCTGAGGTGAAGCGCCTGCGGCGCTTGTTGCGCCGGGGCCGTTGCGGGAGGCGGCTGAGGTGGAGGCTGCCCATCCGCCAGAGCCTGCAACATCGCTGGCGGCACCACCGCCGAATGCGGGCCACCCCGGTCCAGGATAACTCCCCCCGCTCCCGCCGTCAGCGTCATTTTCGCGAGCGCCTGGAACGGCAGCAGAACGTAGGGACTATCCTCGTCGGGGTGGCTGAGGCGCAGGGTCTCCTCACTCGTAAAGCCCGGCATGAAGAGCCTGTCATTCGGCCCTTTCGGCATCGCCACCTTCACCTGCACATTCTGCCCCATCAGCACATCGCCCATCGCGTGGCCCTCCGGCAGTTCCGCCACAGGCAGCAGCAGGACGGCCTGCCGCAGCGACTCGTAGAGGCGGGTCTGCGCGGCGGGGCCACCCTCTTTCAGCGTCGCGACCGCCTCCGCGACAGCGCGGCGGCGCTGCTGTGCCTGCCAGTAATCATTGAAGGACATGAATGCTCCGGGAAAGAACAAGGGGCCTATGACAACGTACAGAGAAGGTACGCAAGTTGTATACCGGGGCATTATATCCGATAGGTGTATTGTTGTACGAAGTCAGCACACAGAGAGTACTCAGAGGCTCACCGCCTCACGCTTTGCTACAGCCCTGTCATTCCGAACGAACGTGAGGAATCCACCCAGCAAGTTCCCTCTTCCAGGAGTATTAGCACGCTTCTCCCTCCCCTTATCCTCTGCATGAACCTCTATCCCAACCTCCTATCCACAGTCCACCGTCCGCGCACCTGCCCAAACTGGCATATTCCTTGCTTCTCCTGCTGTCACTTGACCCTCGGAGAGCATCAAGCTCAGGGCACTCTGCTGCAAATCCTCCGTGAACCAAAAGGAGAGACGCAGACATGATCGGCAAGTTGGGCCACACACTGAGCTACATCGCCCAGCGTTCTTACGGCGACCTTTCCCGGTGGCACAGCATCTACGAGGCCAACCGCGACAAACTTTCCAGCCCCGACCGGATTGACCCCGGCCCGGAACTGGTCATCCCCGAATCAAGATGACATCCCGAAACGAGGAGCACTTCACGCCCGACGAACTCAGGCAGATTGGCGCGGGCATCGCCCTCTTCGTTGGCAGCCTGACCCTGGCCGCGCTGCTCAAGCCGCTGGCTCCCTGGTCCCGACCGCCCAAGGAGCGAGCCTCCAACCGCCGTGACCCATCCCATCCAACCATTCATAAGGACCATAATGATGAAGCTGCACCCTGACAGACCCAAGCTAACCGCCACGCTCCTGTTGCTGCTGATGCTGGTGCTCTCCGCCTGTTCGCTGGGCTTGAACCGCAACGCCGAGCCGACTCCGAACCCCAACTTCGGCGGCACTGCGCTTGGCGACATCGTGACCGCAGGCGCTATCGGCGGCGAAAACGAGCCGCGCGATGAGCGAGACACCTTCTCCACCGACGACCCCATCATCTACGCGGTCGCGGAGGCTACGCGCATCGAGCCGGGCACCGCCGTCTTCGCCCGCTGGACGCGGAACGGTGAACCCTTCGAGGATTCACCCACCATCACCTCGGACCAGTTGTACGAAGACATCTACATCGAGTTTCACATCGAGCCGACGGGTGGCACTGCCCTGGTGCCAGGCGACTATTCGGTTCAGTTCTACGTCAACGGCAATCCGGGGCCAAGCACGGACTTCACCGTCCAATAGGAGATAGGCATGGACAGCAACTTAATCCTGATACTGGGCGTGCTGCTCATCGTGGGGTTTCTGGTGTCACGCTTCTTGGGCAACCGCAACCCCGCCCCGCCCGGCAC
>DASVVH010000332.1:0-4250 GCA_036386615.1 Ardenticatenaceae bacterium | reverse complement strand
CTGTATGCCAACCTTGTGTATCCGTACATTCCGTCTATAGAGAACTTTGACGCGCAAGCTTCGGGTAGATTCCGTCGCTCTCCTGCCTTATCATAGACACAGATAGCTGGAACGATGGAGGAAACCATGAACACAGAGCAGTGCTGGCAGACCGTCCTGAACCGAGACCCGGAGCGCACCGCCACCTTTATCTACGCTGTACGCTCGACGGGCATCTACTGCCGCCCCTCCTGCCCCTCGCGGCGGCCCGCCCGCGAACACGTCGCCTTCTTCCCCCACCCGGAGGCCGCCGAGGAGGCCGGGTTCCGTGCCTGTCGGCGCTGCAACCCCAAAGGCACGCCCCAACCGGAGCCACACGCCGAACTGGTCCAGCGCGCCTGCCGCTACATCGAGGCCCACCTGGACGAGCCGCTGACCCTGGAAACGCTCGGCGCGGAGGTCGGCATGAGTCCCTACCACCTGCAACGCACCTTCAAGCGCATCGTCGGCGTCTCGCCGCGCCAGTACGCCGACTCCTGCCGCCTCAATGCTTTCAAGGGGCAGGTGCGGGAAGGCGAGACCGTCACGGGCGCGATATACGAGGCCGGGTACAGCGCCAGCAGCCGCCTCTACGAGCGCGCGCCGGAGCAGCTAGGCATGACGCCCGCGACCTATGCCAGAGGAGGTGAGGGAGTGGAGATTCGATACACGGTAGCCGTCTGCCCGCTTGGCCGCCTGCTCGTCGCCGCGACGGAGAAGGGCATCTGCGCCATCAGCCTGGGCGACTCGGACGCCGACCTGGAGGCAGCACTGACAAAGGAGTATCCCGCCGCCACGCTGCATCGTGACGGCGACGACCTCAAGCAGTGGGTGAACCTGCTCCTGGACCACATCGAAGGGCGAGAGCCGCACCTGACCCTGCCGCTTGACCTCCGCGCCACCGCCTTCCAGCGTCAGGTCTGGGAGACCCTTCGCGCCATCCCTTACGGCGCGACCCTCTCCTACGGCGAGGTCGCGCGAGCCATCGGGAGGCCGACGGCGGCGCGGGCCGTCGCGCAGGCGTGCGCCAGCAACCGGGTCGCCCTCGCCATTCCCTGCCACCGCGTCGTGCAGGAGGGCGGCGGGACGGGCGGCTATCGGTGGGGCGCGGAGCGCAAGCGCAGGCTGTTGGCGCAGGAGCAGCGCGGGGCCACCGAGCCGATGCAGATGGGCATGGGGCTGGACTAGCCGCTCACTCCTCCACGTACAGCCCCTGCCTTGTGCGGAGGGTCGGCGGCGGGCATGAAGACGACCTGCTCAGGCTTAACTCCGAGCGGGTCGCCTCCGCCAGAACGAGGTGGCCCAGGTGCGGCGGGTGGAAGGTGCCGCGCGCTGCGATAATGCGAGGTCGCGGGGGCGCTATTCACACGCTACCCGGCTACAGCCAATCAAATTCGGCCTCGCCCACGCGCACCGTGTCGCCCGCCTCGATGCCCGCGCGTTCCAGCGCCTCTGTGATGCCGAGTGCCCGGAACTGGCGCTGAAGCCGCTCGATGGACTCCTCCTGCTCCCAGTTGGTCATCTGGATGATGCGCTCGATTTCGACGCCGTGAACGGCCCAGGTATCGTCGTCCTCCTGCTCGATGCGGAACTGCTTCGGGTCTTCGAGCGGGCGGTAGACGCGCGCCTCCTCGACGACTGGCTCCGGTTCGGGTAGCTCCGTGAGGAGTTGCCCGACGCGGAAGAGGAGCGGACGGACGTTCTCGTGCGTCACGGAGGAGATGGTCATGACCTCGTAGCCCTCCGCTTCGAGAGCGCTGCGGATGTCAGGGGCCTTCGCCTGCGCCTCCGGCAGGTCCATCTTCGTGACGACGACGAGTTGCGGGCGGTCAGCGAGGCGGTCACTGAACTCGGAAAGCTCCTCGTTGATAGCCTTGAAATCGCCAAGCGGGTCGGCGGAACTGCCATCTACGAGATGAACCAGCAGCTTCGTCCGCTCGACGTGGCGCAGGAACTGGTCGCCCAAGCCTTTCCCCTCGTGCGCGCCCTCGATAAGCCCCGGAATATCGGCGACGACGAAGGGCGGCGCGTCGCCCAACTCCACCACGCCCAGGTTCGGGGTGATGGTGGTGAAGGGATAGTCGGCTATTTTGGGGCGGGCCGCCGAGATGACACTGAGCAGGGTGGACTTGCCCGCGTTGGGCAGCCCGACGAGGCCCACGTCCGCGATGAGTTTCAGTTCCAGTAGCAGCCAGCGCTCCTCGCCCGTCTCGCCCTTCTCGGAGATGCGCGGGGCCTGATTGGCGCTGGACTTGAAGACAGCGTTCCCGCGCCCGCCGCGCCCCGCGCGCGCCACCAGAAGCGTCTCCTCCGGCTCCGTCAGGTCGCCCAGCACGGCCCCTGTCTCGGCATCGCGGACGATGGTGCCGCGCGGCACGTCCACGTAGAGGTCTTCGCCCGCGCGGCCATGCTGCTTGCTGCCCGACCCGTGTACGCCCCGCTCGGCGCGGAAGTGAATGCCCCCCTGAAAGGGGATGAGTGTGTTGAGTTGGGGGTCTACACGCAGGTAGACGTTGCCGCCGCGCCCGCCATTGCCACCGGCGGGGCCGCCGCGCGGCACGAATTTCTCGCGGCGGAAGGCGACGATTCCATTGCCGCCGTCACCGGCTCTTACGTAGATTCTTGCCTCGTCAAGGAAGCGTTGCTCACTCATCGTTACGTCCCTTGTGTTTCTATCAGTCGCAGCCAAAGCGGCCCAGGTGGTCGCGGACGAGCCAGGCGCTGGCGTCAAAGTAGGCGTGAGCGCGGCGCAGGGCGGGCGCGCTGGAACGACCCAGCACGTCGGCCTGGATGCGTGCCAGCACTCCTTCAAGCTCTTCGATGCGTTCCAGCCACTCGCCCGGACGGCGGGGTGAGTGGAGGTCGCGGTAGTGGGACGAGGCCGGGTGAGAGACCTGGCTGGCCGGGAGATGCGGCAGGGTCGCTATGGCGATGGTCGCATGGGCGAAGGCCATCAGTTGGATGCCCAGCCGCTGCACGCGCTCCTCCTCTTCCAAAAGCAAGCCCAGTTCCTCCAGAAAGGACCAGTCGAGCGTGCAGAGGGTGTAGCGCACGATGTCGCGTATCTCGGCGGGGGCGGCGCTACCGTTTCGCAGGGAGAGTTGGAACCCCTCGCGGACGGCGGCGAGGTGGCGCAGGGTGGCCCCTAGCTGGTCTCGCTGGTGGGGCGTGAGCGATTGGGCGAGGCTGCGGTAGACAAGGACGTGGCGCGTCTGTTCCGCAATCTCCCCGAAGGCCCGAAACTCGGACAAGGTGGTCCGCGACATGGCTCCTCCTTCCAGAATGGTAGATGAACGTGTGCCCGGTACATCCCAGTCGGATAATTCGCTGAGTATACCATCCATAGGAGGGGAAGCGTCAAATGGGGGAGGAGGGATGAACGGCGGACGAAAGACGAAGGACGAAAGACGAAGGACGAAGAGAATCCCCACATTTGAATTGTTTTGGTGGAGTGGCAAAGGGGGGTTCTTTTCAGGGCTGTGTCAAAGTCGCACGGCTTCTAACATATCTGCGAAGCTACGTAGCAGATAACGGTTGCTTTACTGGTCGCTTATCGCTCGCCAGTACTGGCCGTTACTGGCCGATACTGGCCTCTGGCCCGTGCGGCCCCTTCTCTCCTCACTTTCACACAGTTCTGGGGTTCTTTTGAGAACTGATTGTAAGGTGTGGGGGCTTGTGCTAATATTGCAGATACCTGTGTTGGTTTTCACAAAGCGGCTCCATGAAGGGACCAGCCGATGGCGCACTCTGTACCGGACATCGTCGTTCACCGCCTCCCCCTCTATTTGCGTGCTCTGGATTTGATGGTTGAGAACGATCAGACCGTCACCTCGTCGCAGGAGTTGGGAGTGCGGTTGGGAATCAGTTCAGCGCAGATTCGTAAAGACCTCTCGCATTTTGGGGAGTTCGGCAAGCAGGGGACGGGCTACGACGTGGCGTACCTGCGGCAGCAGTTGCAGCGGATTCTCCAGGTGGATATGGCGTGGCCGATGGCGGTGGTGGGCGCGGGCGACCTGGGGCACGCGCTGGGCCGCTACGGAGGATTCAGAGACCGCAACTTCTCGGTGAGCGCGATGTTCGACATTGACCCGGCGAAAATCGGCTCGGAGATTGGCAATCTGGTCGTGGAAGATCAGGCGGTCATGGTGGAACGGGTGCGGGAGTTAGGAATCAAGATTGGCATTATCGCAGTGCCCGCGCGCAACGCGCAGAAGGTGGCGAGTCTGCTGGTC
>DASVVH010000331.1:0-5295 GCA_036386615.1 Ardenticatenaceae bacterium | reverse complement strand
ATCGCCTCAGAGCGAGAAGAGACCTCTAACCTCTGGTAGAGACGGCTGGTATAGTTCCGCACGGTCTGTTCAGCCAGGTAGAGTTCCGCCGCTATCGCCGCGTTGTCCCAGCCACGCGCGATGAGTTCCAGTACCTGCGCCTCCCGCTCGGTCAGCCCAAGCCCCAGTTCCGCGCTTCGCGGCGGAGCGGGGACGATGGAGGGACTGAGCCACACCTCGCCCCCCATAATCGTGTGAACCGCGCGTTCGAGGAGCGGCTGAGCGTCCCCTTTCAGAATGACGCCGTTCACGCCGACGTTCAAGGCCGCCACTCCCTGATCGCGCTGCTCGTCGGCGACCATGAGGAGAATCTTCATGGTGGGGAATAGCTGGCGTAACTCGGCTAGCCTGTCGAGGGCTACATCCTCGAAGGGCCGGGAACTGTACAGCAGCACGTGGGGGGCAAGTCGCTCACACAGGGTTTCCGTGTGGGCCGTGTGGTCCGCGAAGGCAATGAGGCGGATGTCCTGAGTTTGGTCGAGCGCGGTGCGTACCCCCACCTGGAGCAGGGGGTAATCGTCCACCATAAGGACGCGAATTATCTCGGCCATGAGATGACTCCAGTTCCAGCCCCTCCGGGGCATAGCTACTTATGAGGTTGAATCTCATAATGCCATAGAACCGGGAATTTCTCCACTAAGGAGGGAGACAGGGCAGGGCTGTGTCAAAATCGGGGAGGAGGGCGAGCGGGAGCGGGCCGGAGGGCACAGAGGCCAGTATCGGCCAGTAACGGCCAGTACTGGCGAGCGAAAAGCGGCCAGTGTAGCGAGAGGTAATTGCTAAGTAGCTGTTAGATGCATCACAAGTAGGGCATGAGAATGGTTCGCTTCCCGTAAGTTCATGCCTGGAGATGAATGCTGCGATGTCCCAATGAAGGCGTCACTGCCTCCCAAAGCTCCAACCCGTCTTATGTGAAGCAGAGCCAACTGCACTCGTGTCGTGTCTCGCTCCTCTGCTAGAAGCTTTGCTGTTGGTACGCCGTGTGGATCAGATTCGCTTCAACCAAGTCTAGGGATACAGAAGGAAGGCCAGAGTTCGCTCCCACGCCAGATTCGCTGCCGCTTCGTTATAAGCGTCCACGCGGTCAGGCTCAAAGAACCAGTGTCCCGTGCCAGGGTAACGATGGAACGTGACCGGGCGGCCAGCCTGTCTTAAGGCTTCCTCTAACTCGTCCACGTTGGGTTGCGGCTCATACGGGTCCAATTCGGCGAAGTGGCCGAGGTAGGCGGCGCGGGAGCTACTGTAGTCGCCGCTTCCCGTCCCATAAAAGAGGACGACGGAACGAATCTGTTCAGGATGGGCGGCGAGGTCGAGCGCGTAGTAGGCACCCAGCGAGAAGCCAATCACCGCAAGCCCCTGCTCGGCCTGTCCAGTACGTTCGTTGAGAAAGCTTGCTGCCTCGGCAATTTCGGCCTCGGCCTGGAGGTGGTTGGCGTCGAGCGCGGAGCCAAGGGCTTCCGCCTCGGCAATTGTCGCGGCAACCCTGCCATGATAGAGGTCGGGCGCGAAGGCTATGAAACCGGATTCGGCCAGCCGCTCACAGACAGCCTTGATGGTGTCGTTCAGCCCCCACCAGGCGTGGAGGACGAGCACGCCTGGTCCTTCGCCGCGTTCGGGCGTGGCGAGATAGCCACGCACGGCCTGATTGTCAACGTAATACGTTATCTCCTGTGACGTGCGGTTCCCCATTCTAAGCTCCTTTTGGTACCCCTGGTTCTGTCGTTTCGCTCGTGCAGGCTCACCTTACGGCACAAGCCCCTGACCACCCACCGGAGTAGTGACGATTTGCTCGCCGAAGCCAGCAATCAGCGGTCGTCCTCTGGATATGGCCTCCAGGACGACGGGCAGTGACAGGGATGTTTCGTGGTGCCCCTGGCTCTCCCAGACCTCCGTAATCCAGAGGGCGTCCTGGTCAGACGGGTCAAGCGCAACCACGTAGCTGAGGCAGCCGGGCATCTCGCGCGTCCCTTCCAGCAGAATCGCCACGAGGGCGTCACGCGCTCCCGGCACCGAGATGAGCTTGCCTATCCGTCCATACATATCTGAATCCCTCTATAGAGTACTTGTACGAGTACACAAGGTTAGCATAGAGATTCACCCAAGCCACCAAAGAAGGAGCGAAGCGTGCAAGCGCTCTCCAATGGGGGTGTTGCTGGGTGGATCCCCTTAAGGTCGCTTCGCAGATTCACTGCGTTCAGGATGACAAGTAAGGAGCTAGAGCTTACTTGATGTACGCTTGGGCAAAAACCAATGTATGCGAACCTCGTGAAACAGTACAAGTACTGTATAGCTTGATCATATAACTGTGTCCAACCCAAGCCTTGAGCCGCGCCACCGCTACCACGATAGCGAGCAACTGCGACAGATCTTGCCTCCAATAAGAATCAAAGCCGATTTATACGCTTTTCGATGTAGGCTTTTGTTAGCCTTTCTTGCCACAACATAGAATCCGCGCCTGCCCTATGCCTGTGTGGCGAAGATGAGCGCCTGCCCGTCACCCGCCTCCACGTAGAGCAGGTTGCCCATGATGCGGTAGGCTGTTGCCCCTCTGAGTATGTCCAGGTAGCGCTGCTCCTGCTCCCCGATGCCCTGCTCGCACGCCATCCTCGTCTGGCTCAATGGCCCGAAGGTTAACTGGCTATTGCTCTGCTGGTAGGGGCCTCCGTAGGTGTTGCAGCCCGCCGAGCCGTTGACCTCGCTGCCTTCAAAGTTGGCTGTGATTTCAGTCTGCGGGATGGTGCCCGTGACCATCACATTGGGCGCGGGCATATCCGTGCTCGCGGTCTGCGGCTGCTCAACGAATCCCGTCAGCCGCCAGACCGTACCTTCCAGGCTGGCGTTCGCCTCCTCCGGCAGGGCGTCAAAGGTCAGCGTCTCCCCACGCGCCGTGAGGAGTTCAAGCTGGTTCTCGCGCAGGCGATAGCTTCTGGCCCAGGTGAAGCTATCGGTGTATTGCCCCTCCTGCTGCCACAGTGCCTCGTCTTGCAGGCAGTCTTCCTCGCCCAGCATGGACTGCATGGGGAAGTGGATGCCGTCTGCATCGGCTCCGTAGCTGAAAACGTACTCCCGGCAGCCCGCGTGGCCGATAGCCATGCTCTCATCGAGGAAGGCGAGGGTAATGGTGGAGCCTTCCACGAGGTCACTCCCGTTCAACGAGCGAAGCTGCCACGCCGTTCCCAGCAGGTCGGCGGGGTTCATGTCAGCCTCCTCCTCGCCCCGGCTAAAGAGGAGGAGGGTTTCGCCCGCGTCATTTTTGAGGGAGAGTTGGCCGTCTGTCACCTCGTAAGCCACCACTTCCCCTAGCCTCAGGAGGTACTGTTGCTCCTGGTCCGCGACGCCCGCAGGGGACTCGCAGAGCATCATCGTGCTCGCAATCTCGCCCGTGCTGAGAGCGCCATCGTTCGACGCCGCGTAGGTGCCGCCGTACCCGTTGCATCCCCCGAACCCCTCGAACGACCCGTCCGTCTCGGCTTCGCTAAAGTTCAACGTGATGTTCGTCCCTTCCACCAGAGGCGCGCCGTCCAGAGAGGTCAGGGTCCAGCGCGTCCCGCTCAAGCTAGCGGATTCACCCGAAGGAGCCTCCTCGGCTTCAGGCTCGATGGCCTCGGTGTCCGGGGTCTCGACCGCGGGGGCTGCTCCCGTTCCCCCGCACGCCACGAGCACCACTGTGAGTATGAACGCGATGAGCATTGCCATCCCTTGTTTACCGTACACTGTATATTCTCCTTCCAACCGTGTGGTTGTTCCTTTACATCATAACGCGATTCGCCGCCCATTGGTTCCCGTGCGTTCCATGAATTTAGCGATAAGTGGCCGCTTAGAAAAGTGACCGGAACCTTCGCTTTCGCTCCGCCGTTCTGTTTCCAGGCACAACTGAATACGAAGGAGGAGAAAGTGAAAAGTCGAGTTGTCGCAATCTGTCTGTTGGTCTGGTTGTTGGCGGGCGCGCTGCCCGCCGCCGCGCAGGGGCCTATCGTCGAGCCGCCCGACGACATAGCGCCATTGCCGCCCGGTCGCGGGGCGACCCTGCAACTCATAGAGGAGCGCGTCGAGGTCAGCGTGGAGGGCCAGATGGCGACCACGCGCGTCGCGCAGACCTTCCTTAACCCCAGCGAGTGGGCGCTGGAAGGGGAATACCTCTTCCCCCTGCCGCCCGATGCCGCCATCCGCGACATGGACATGACCGTCAACGGCGAGAAGCTGGAGGGTCAACTGCTGGACGCGGAGCAGGCGCGCGGCATCTACGAGGAAATCGTCCGCCAGCGCATGGACCCCGCGCTGCTGGAGTGGCTGGGCAGTGGCCTCTTCCGCACGCGCATCTTTCCTATCCCGCCCGGCGAGACGCGCCTAATCGAGTTGGAATATACCCAGCTACTCACGCCGGAAGCGGGCCTCTTCCACTACCATTTCCCCCTGCGCCAGCCCGCGCCCGGCGGGGACCGCCCCAACGTGAGCGTCGGCGTCACGCTGGACAATGAGGCCCCGCTCCGCGCCATCTACTCCCCCTCGCACGAGGTGGACATTATCCGCGAGGGCGAGCGCTCCGCCATCGTCGGCTGGGAAGGGCAGGCCGTCGCACTGGAGGAGGACTTCTCTCTCTTCTGGAGCGTCTCGCCCGAAGAGGTCGAGTTGAACCTGCTCTCCTTCAAGGAGACGAACGAGGAGGGCTTCTTCCTCCTGCTGGCCGCGCCCGCCATCGAGCCGGAGACCATCGTCGCGCGGGACGTGGTGCTCGTGCTGGACGTGTCAAGCTCGATGGAGGGCGAGAAGCTGGTCCAGGCAAAGGCGGCGCTCGATTACGTGCTGGCGCGGCTGAACCCCGGAGACCGCTTCAACATTGTCGCCTTCAGCACCGGAACGCGCCCCTTCGCGCAGTCGCTTCAGCCCGTCACGGAGGTCGAGGCCGCGCGGCGCTGGGTTGGCGAGTTGGTCGCCTCCGGCTCGACAGACATCAACCGCGCGCTGCTGGAAGCGATGACCTTCGTCGGCGGCGAGCGCCCGGCGCTCGTGCTCTTCCTGACCGACGGCCTGCCGACGATGGGCGTCGTTGACCGCGAGGAGATTCTGCGCCTCTCGCTCGACAGCGCGCCGGAGCAGGTGCGCCTCTTTCCGTTCGGCGTTGGCTATGATGTGGACACGCTGCTGCTCGACGCGCTGGCCGCCGAGATGCGCGGCACGCCCGGCTACGTCACGCCCGACGAGCGGATTGACGAGGAGGTCTCTGTCTTCTACGAGAAGGTCAGCGCACCCGTCCTC
>DASVVH010000330.1:0-6006 GCA_036386615.1 Ardenticatenaceae bacterium | reverse complement strand
ACGTACACGGAGATTGTCTACCTGTTGAGCAGCGTGCTGGGCGGCACGACGCCTGTCTCGCCGCTGGATGCGCCGAACGTGTACCGTTGGTTGTTTCAGCCGGATTCGGATGACGTGGACATTCCGAAGACCTACACGGTGGAGCAAGGGTCGGCACTGGGCGCACACCGCTTCTCGTATGGCCTCGTAACTGGGCTGGGGATGCGCGTGAGCCGCGACGAGGTATCGCTGTCGGGAACGATGATGGCCCGCCCGCTACAGGAGGGGGTGGCGATGACGGCGACAACCACCGCCGTGCGGCTGGAGCCAGTCATCCCGAATCAGGTGTCGGTGTATCTGGCGGATAGCGTCGGCGGGCTGGAACTGGCTACACCACTCGCGCGGGCGCTCCGCGCGGAGTGGCGGATTCGAGGACGGTTCAGGCCAATCTGGGCGCTGAACCGAAGCAGCGCGTCGTGGGCGGGGCACATCGAGCGCGAACCGGAAGCAACGGCATCGCTGCTGTTGGAGGCAGACACGGTAGGGATGGCACTGTTATCGGCGATGCGGGCGGGCACGACGAAGTTCATGCGAATCGAGGCGATTGGCCGCGACATCGCGCCTGGGCACCCGCACGAGATAACGATAGACCTAGCGCTGAAGGTCACAAACGTGGGCGAGTTCCGGGACGAGGATGGGCTTTTCGCTATCGAGTGG
Source organism: Ardenticatenaceae bacterium (assembly GCA_036386615.1). Lineage (GTDB taxonomy): Bacteria > Chloroflexota > Anaerolineae > Ardenticatenales > Ardenticatenaceae > DASVVH01. The sequence continues at coordinate 5,310 of DASVVH010000330.1, read as the reverse complement.
GAATTTGTAGTGGTCCATGATACCGCGTGGGGCCGGGCGATGAATGTATGGGTGCAGAACGGGGTTGGGTTGCTGTAGCGAATGCGGAATGAACGGCAAGGAAAAGAAAGGTAAGAGGCTGTGGCGATTACATTGATGCAGCTTAGAGCAAGCGAACGGCGAATCGAGGTGGAGTACGCGGGGGAGCAGGTGGGAATCGTCTATTGCCCCGGCTCGGTGACGCCCGAATTGGTCGCACAGGTGGCGGCGCGGGAGGGTGAGCCGGGTAGTGAGGTCGAGACGATATTGATGGCATTGGAGCAATCCGTCATCGAGTGGGAGGTGCTGGACGAGCACGACGCGAAGTTGCCGCCGACGCCGGAGGTGATGCGGCGGCTGCCAATTCCGTTCCTGGCGACGGTCTTCTTCGGAATTCTAGGAGATATGAAAGTGGGGGAAGCGAACGGCGGGACCTCCGGCGATGGCTTGCGACAGAGGGCGCGCTAGGCACCTGCCCGGAGTGGTACCCGCCGTTACGGGAGTTGAGTCTGGCGGCGCACTACCTGAACTGCTCGGCGCTGGAACTGGCGCGGGCACCACTGGCCTGGGTGAGCCGAGCGGCGACGGCAGCGGAGTGTGAGATGAAGACGGTGGATGGTGGACGGTAGACGGTCACGGCGAGGGAGGAAAGGCTATGGCGATTCGGGCGGCGGAGTTGTACGTGAAGGTGGGCGCAGAGACGGTAGAGGCCGAGAAGGGGCTGCTGGGTGTAGCAACCCAGTTGAGCAGCGTGGCAACGCAGGCGGGGCAGGTCGGCGGCGCGGTGTCGTCGGGCGTGGTGGCCGCGCTGGGAGCCTTGCCGGGTCCAGTAGGCGTGGCGACGGCAGGGTTGATTGGGCTGACGGGAACGTGGGGCGGGCTGACGGGCGCAATGGTGGTGTCGAGCGGCGTGATGGGAGGTGTCGCGCTGCTGCTGGGCGCAACGCTGCCAGTGGCGATGGGGACGACGACGGTGGCGGTGGGTCTCCTGACAGCGGCGTGGTCCGGCGGCTGGGGAAGCATGGGCATGGCGACGGGCGAGACGTGGGAGAACGGCATCCGGCCCATGCTGGACGCGCTGGGCAACTATCTATCCGTGACGATTCCGGGCGCGTTGAGCACAATGCGGGTGGCGTGGGAGCGGGATTGGGCGGCGGCGGCAGGTGCCATCGAGGCAGTGAGCGCGGCATTCGATGGGCTGGTGGCTCGGTTGAGCCGTCCTTTGCCCAATCCCGCCGCAGGGATTTCGGCCCCCGGAGCCAGTGGGCCGGGAACTCCACCACCCATGAATCCCAGCGGTGGGCGGGGCGGCGTGGCAATGGTGAATAGCCGGACGGGGTTCCAGGTTGGCGGAGCGCTTCATGCCGCGCCGAGGGGAGCAAGCGAGTTCGCATTGGGTAGGGGAAGGGGAAATGGCGAGCAGCGGATGCAGGGCGCGGCTCAGGGTGAATCTGGCGAGGTCGCATCACTGCTGCGGGCGCTGTTACTGGCGGTACAGCGGCAGGAACGCTCGGTGACGATTGAGTTGGATGGGCGTGCCGTGGGGCGAGCGATGAGCCGCCAACGGGCGAGTTCGCTCCTGTACGACGCACGAAGCTAAGACGACGACCAACGACTGACGACCGCTGACGGATAACGGAGTTTTCACCACAAAGGCACAAAGAACACAGCCAACGGTAGGCGCTTTAGGCGAGAACGGCCACAAAGAGCTTTTTCAGGAACGATGAAGGTCGTTATCTCACATCTCCTATCCCGCATCTCGTATCTTGGAACAAGAGGTAAGAGCAGATGGCTTCTTCGACAGTGATTGGATTGTACTCCAATCGAATAACGAATTTCCCGCCGGAGGAACTGGCGCGGTTCGTCCGCGTGCAGGTGGGGGCGTTCAACGGCCAGTCTATCCGGTTCCGTGACGCGCTGAAGGCGGCGGACCCTACTATCTTCTGCCCGACCTATGTCATCGGGACGGAGATGCAGGACTGGCAGTTCGTGGACCCTTACGTGACTCCCAGGCTGCCGTTCCGCAACCAGTGGAGCTACAAGCGGTACGACGTGGAGCGGTTCGATTTCGACGACGGCTCGGTGGAGTGGAATCGCTGGTACAACCCCTCCTCGCCCTACTACCCGACGGATTGGGATTACGTCCAGGCGCGGCCCGGCGACGCCTGGATCGTCCACACGATTCTCAACCCGCCGCATGACTCGAACGACCCTTTGTTGAACCTGTCGCTGGGAATCGAGCCGCCGGGCGCGCGGGTGACGGACCCGAATTTCCCCGGCTTCTACCAGATGAACTTCGGCAATCAGGGGTGGAGGGAGTGGGTCTACGAGCGCGCCGCCGAGATGCAGGCGGGCTACGCGGCGACCTCGGTTCACTTCCCCAGCCACAACCACACCGAAGGGTACGAGGCGATTCGCCCCTGGTATGGCGGCGACTGCCTCTACATGGACAACATCTGGGTCGGGTGGACGAAGACGCAGCAGAACGCCTGCCGATTACTTTATGGACACCGCGAGTGGAGTCTGGCGAAGCACGGCAACCTGCTGGCGGAGTTTTCCGGCGAGGAGGACTTCCGCGACAGGATGATCGGATTTCTGGCGGGGCTACGGGCGCGGCTGGGGCCGGAAGAGGGCATCTGGGGCAACCTCTATGCGGGGCAGCGCACCGGCTCTAGCTGGAACCGCTACTTCGTCGAGGGTGGGGCGACGGGCGGGCTGGACGAGGCGTTCGTGGTGGATTTTCCGTGCTGTATGCTCACGCCGACGGACCAGGACGGCAACCTGCAACAGTTGGAGTGGGTGACGGCGAACGGCTATTGGTCGCTCCTGCACGCCCAGGGATGGGACTGGGATTTGATTCCATACCTGCCGCACGACATGAGCGTGGCTCCCAACGCGGCGCTCTCGATGGACGAGTACGGCGTGCGAACGGTGCCGCAGCGGATGCGCTTCTCGCTAGCCGCCTACTTCCTCATCCAGCCGACGGATGCCTCCCGCAACAACCCCAACCTGAGCTTCCGCTATCACGGCTTCAATGGAGAGGAGTGGCGAACATATCCCTGGTACGAGTTGGACCTGGGCGGCGCGCTGGGGCCGCGCTATCGTTGGAACACGGTCATCACGAACCCGCTCGACCCCTGGTACACCAACGGTATAACGGAGCTAGAGCTGTGGCGGCGCGACTTCGCCAACGGCTACGTGCTGGCGCACCAGACATTTGAGGCGGCGTCGTGGTGGAAGCTGGATACGGGCTGGGAGCGGATTCCCACGCGTGGCGACGGGCGCATCGTCATGCTGGCAAGCCAGCCGGGGCAGCGACGCTTCGGCAAGGAAGCGGCGGGCGCGTTGTCCGGGTCGGTGGAGGCGGACCGCGTGTACGTCAGCCGTTACACCATGCCGGAGTCGGGGCGGCTCATCAAATTGACGGCCTGGATGAACGGTCTGGGGCCGGGGAGCGGTACGTTGCAGGCCGTGCGCGGAGCCATCTACCGCATCGAAAACGGGAAGCCGACCACCCTCCTCAAAGAGACCGTTCCCGCCGTTGTGAAGGACAACCAGCCGAGCGGCTGGATTGATTTGGAGTTCGACCTGGGGGTTGACTTACCTGCGGGCGAGTACGGGCTGGCGGTTCACGTCGGCAAACATGCGAGCGTGGCGCGGCTCTTCTACGACACCGTTGCGACGACCCAGGCATGGCGCTACGACGCGCCGGGCGGTAGCTGGCCCGCCGGAGCGCCCGCCACGCTGGGAACGCTGGTCAATCAGGGGCGGCAGTACGCCATCTACGCCACCTACATCGCGGAGGGGGTGCCGCTCGCGCCAAGCAACCTTCATGCGCACGAGGTGGGCCTGAACGAGATTCACCTGACGTGGCAGAACAACGCCACCGACGCGCACGGCCTGGAGATTCAGCGCTCAGTGGATCGCGTGACGTGGGAGCGGGCGGCACGCTTCGGCTCGAACACGGTGCTCTATCCCGACACGGGGCTGGAGCCGAACGTGACCTATCACTACCGCGCGCGCGCGGTAGGTGCGCGACACGCCTCGTCCTGGTCGAACGTGGCCTCGACGACGACATGGGGCGGGCAGACCTTCTTCCGGGGCATCTCGACGGCGGCATCCCCGGATAACACGGAGGTATACACCAGCCTGACCGTCCAGAAGCCGGAGGGGGTAAGGCTTGGAGACGTGATGCTGGCGCAGATTACCGTCAGCAACGCGACACAGGAGGTGGGCCAAACCCTCACGCCGCCTGCGGGCTGGACCCTCGCGCGGCAGGACAACGCGCTCTTCACAATGGGGGGCAATCTGTACTGGAAGGTGGTGGCCGGAGGCAGCGAGCCGGAAAGCTACACCTGGGCCTGGGCCAATGGGCGCTTTGCTACGGGGATGATTGCGGCCTACGGCAACGTGGACCCCGCGAACCCAATTGACACAACGGGCGGCGCGGCACCACGCGGGCCTCAGGAGCCGCCGGGTACGGCGTCGGGGCTGTGGGAGCTGGCGGCACCCTCCGTCACCACAACAGCGAATCAGGCGCGGCTCGTGGCGCTGGGCGCGGTGAACCTGGACTATCACAACCTGAAGGAGCCTGTGGGCATGGAGCGGCGCGCGCTCTTCCAGCAGATTGGGGTCTTCACCATGCTCGCCGCCGACGAGGTATGGCCGACCCCCTCAGCGACGGGTAGCCGCGCGATGCTCACCAAAAAGAGTGACGAGAGCAATCACCAGGGCATCATCCACCTCGTCGCGCTGCGCCCTCTGCTGGCCCCTCCTGCCGCTCCGTCGGCTGGCTCAGTGACGCAGCAAGGGACGAGCGTGCGGGTGAGTTGGACGGCGCACGCGGAGAACGAGAGCGGCTTCGTCATCGAGCGGCGCGAGAATGGCGAAACGTGGCGTAGCGTGGCGGTGCTCTATCGGAACGCGAGTAGCTACCTAGACGAGGCGGCGAGGGCCGACGTGACCTATCAGTACCGCGTGCGCGCCTTCAATCCCGTCGGCATCTCTGGCTATGGGCCAGTGAGCACCATCGCGCCGCTTGAGGGAAGCACGGCAACCTACGGAGCGGTCATCATCGCGCCGACGCCGAACGCGGGCGAGGGCACGCGCTTCCTCGTGCTGGGGGATGGCTTTCGGCCCACGCGTTCGCGGCCCGGCACCCTGCGGCTGGACGCGGAGGGCGCGGCGAGGCTGGCACGAGGGAGCGGAGTGACGCGGCTGCACGAACTCGCGCTGCTGGTGCGAAACGTGGAATCCAACCGTGAGTTTGGCTCACGGTTAGACGTGGAGGGG
>DASVVH010000329.1:0-7272 GCA_036386615.1 Ardenticatenaceae bacterium | reverse complement strand
ACACTTCATCTCTCACATGGAGGTACCCCTGCCTGCTCATGGAAACCGAAGCTGACACTGACGAGCGACCAGAAACCTTGCAGGAAGCCGCCGCCCGGCTTGGCCCCTGGTTCCACAACATCCATCTGCCCGACGGCACGCAGACCGCGACGGACCACTGGCTCGGTGACTTTCCGGCCAAGCAGTGGCGGCAAATGGCCCCGCGCATCCCCGAAGACCTGACGGGTTGGCGCGCGCTGGACATCGGCTGCAACGCGGGCTTCTACACCATCGAACTGGCGAAACGCGGCGCGCATGTCACCGCCATTGACGTGAACCCCCACTACCTTGAACAGGCGCGCTGGGCCGTGTCGCAATTCGGCCTGCAAGAACAGGTCGAACTGCGACATATGCAGATTTACGACCTGGCCCACGAGGAAGAAGGCTGGGACCTGGTCCTCTTCATGGGCGTCTTTTACCATCTGCGCTACCCTATACTGGGGCTGGACATCGTTACGCAGAAGGTGCGGCGGCTCATGGTCTTCCAGACGATGACGCTGCCCGGCTTTGAGGTCTATCCCACGCCGCCCGACCTCCCCCTGCGCGAGCGCGAGATGATGCACGAGCGCGGCTGGCCCAAACTGGCTTTTATAGAGCATCGCGTCGCGGGCGACCCCACGAACTGGTGGGTTGCCAGCCACGCCGGAATCGAGGCACTGTTGCGCTCAAGCGGGATGCGCGTCCTCGAATCGCCAGGCTACGAGTTATACTTCTGCGAGCCGGACCCCGACCATCCCTCCAGCATGACCACCTGGAACCGGGCCGAGTACCTCGCCGCCACACGGCAGCCAGGACGTGAGAACCACGCAACAACCGAAAGTGAACCACCGAATGATTGAAGCCATCAAGTTCTGGAACGAGCCGAACAACCTCTCGCACTGGGATTTCCACATGGACCCCGGCTGGAAGGAGTTCGCTCACATGACGCAGATAGCCGCGCAGGCCGTGCGCGAGCTAGCCCCGAACCTGCACCTCGTGCTGGGCGGTATGTCCCCCATAGACCCCGCCTTTCTGGAACTGCTCCAGCGCCAGGGCCTGCTGAACCATCTCGACGCGGTGGCCGTTCACGGCTTCCCCCTCGACTGGAACCACTGGAAAATTGACGAGTGGCCGCAGAAAGTCGCCGAGATAGAGGCCATCTCGCACCTGCCTGTCTGGGTCACGGAGGTGGGCGTCTCCACCTTCGGCGCAGACGAGGTTCAGGTTTTCGGCTTGCAGCGCACCGCCGAGTTGCTGCTGCCCCGCGTGGAGCGCATCTTCTGGTACAGCCTGCTCGACCTTCCGCCCACCTGGGAGGCAACCACGCGGCACAAGGAGAGCGAGGGGAGTTCCTACTATCGCCACTTCTACATGGGCCTGATTCGCGCCGACGGCACGCCAAAGCCCGCCATCGAATACTTCCCCAAAGAGATGGGCATCTGCCAGTGGTTCCACTTCGACGATCACCGCCTTGACTTCGCGGTGGAGTGGCTGCGGCGGCTCGGCGTGCGGAAGGTGCGAACGGGCATCAGTTGGGCGGACTGGCACCGCCCCAACGCGATAGCCTGGTTTGACCGCCAGATGGACGCGCTCAAGGACTTCGACGTGACGGTGACACTCTGTTTCACCCCGCCCTCGCGTGGCAAGCGGCCCGACCACACCAGCCCCCCTGAAAACCCCTGGGAGTTCGTCTGGTTCGCTCAGGAGATGATCAACCGCTACGTCCTCGACAAGCGGTAGAAGGTGGCAACTAACGAGCGCTAACAGCTTGGAACTATCTTACAGGAGTGGTAACCTGGCCTGAGTCAATGCGGCGGCACTCTCCGGGCGCACTGCGAGGGCCAGATCGTTGCCCAGCACAGGGAGGACAGTACGCAGCGTGCCATCCTCCTTTGCTTCCGCGACGAGGCACCCTTCCTCGTGCCCTTCCAGGGTATTCCACAGCGTCACGCTGTAAGCGCCGGGCCTGAGGTTCCGCAGGCAGAAGGGCACCTCGTGCTGCGGGTCGCGCTGGGGCAGCGGACCCTTGTGGCTCTTCGGCACGTCCCGCAGCAGCCAGACCACCGCCTGCTGCCCATCGTGGCAGGCGAAGGGCAGCCAGCCCTTCACGCCGAGCGTCACATCCTCGGCGGCGGGCTTCGGGCTAAAGTGCCGCCAGTCAATCAGCTTCGTAAACCCGGCGAGGCTGCGGAGCGCCCGTTTCATACCGAAGGGTAGAATATGAGGGTCGCGCGCGGGCCAGCGCATCCCGCTTCCCGCGCCCCCGGTGGCGAGGTGTGCCCAGTTCATGTGCCGCTCGTACTCCTCGTCGAATACTTCGGGCAGCATCTTCTTGTGGTCGTTGAAGAGGTGGATGGGGCCGTGCTCCGTGTCCGTGAAGGGGCGGTCTGGCGGCGTCTGCGTGAGGCCGAAGCGCACCCACTCCGCCATCGTCACGGCGGAGGCGACGGTATTCTTTGGGTGGTCTATCGGCCCCTTGTGATAGACGTGGGTGGTGGCAAAATCGAGGCTGGGGTGGCGGAAGATTAGCTCCTCGTAGGGTCCGGGGTCCGGGCCGAAGATAGAGACCGTTTGCGGGCGCGTGAAGCCCCACACCCGCGTCTCTGTCTCGCGGATGGCCTCGGAGAGCCGCGCGATGACGGGAATCTGCTCGGCGGGGCCACCGCCCCAATAGGGGTCAATCTCGTTGAAGAGGTCCCACGCGGCGAGGGCACCGCTACCGCCCCACCGCTCCACCACGAAGCGCAGCCGCCGCTCCGTCGCCTGAATGGTCGCCTCGTCGGTGAAGAACGCGCCCGGCCCGTGCGCGGGGCCACCGTTGATGACGTTGTACGGGTGCTTGTGCCAGCGCCGCGCCAGCCAGAAGTTGTCCCAGGGGGCGAGGAGCACGCGCAGCCCGTAGCGCTCGCAGAGCGCGAAGAGGTCGTCCCACAGCCGTACCATCGCCGGGTTGAAGCGCCCGACGGGCTTCTCGAAGTAGGTGCCGTCCCGATGGGCATATTCCAGCATCAGCCGGATGATGGTAATGCCGTTTACGGTGAGGGATTCGAGGTAGCCTTCGGCGCTCGCCACGTCCTTGCGGCGCACGAGGCCCTTCAGCCCCTGCCACGTAATAGCGTCGTTGGGGCCGATGAAGAGGAAAGGTTCACCATCGAACGTCTCGAAGTAGCGCCCGCCGGGTGCGACGCGTATGGGGGAAAGCGTTGGTTCAGGCAACGTGGAACTCTCCTGGTTATCAGCTATCGTAGTGCAACACTAGCCGCTTTTCCAACTATCGTGTATCATGGCTACTTAGAACATTCAGCCAACAACAATTTGGTAAGTTGCCACAAAGCAGAATTTGCGTCAATCCGAAAATGGAAACATGATGTAAGTAGATGATGGCGTAGAGGTTGCTGAAGAAGCTGGAACACTCCTCTGCTAGCCGCGTGGCACAATCATCGTAGGAGGCAAGCATTGAGCAAATCGGTATTGATTACGGGTGGGGCAGGCTTCATCGGGTCGCACCTTGCAGACGAACTTCTGGCGCGGGGCTACCGCGTCCGCGTCTTTGACAATCTGATTCCCCAGGTTCACGGGGACGAGAGCCACTGGCCCGACTATCTCAGCCGCGACGTTGAGTTGGTGGCGGGCGACGTGCGCGACCCTGAGGCGGTGCGCCGCGCGCTCGACGGGATGGAGGCGGTCTATCACCTCGCCGCGATGGTGGGTGTCGGGCAGAGCATGTATGAGATTGCCCGCTACACCGAGGTCAACAACCTGGGCACGGCGGTCCTGCTGGAAGCGCTCATCGAGCGGCCCGTCGAGCGGCTGGTCGTCGCCTCCAGCATGAGCCTATACGGTGAGGGGCTGTACCGCGCGCCCGACGGGAGCCTCGTGCCGGGCCAGCAGCGCCCCCGCGAGCAACTCAAGGCGCGTGATTGGGAGGTGCGCGACGAGGCGGGCAACGTCCTCGTCCCAGTCCCAACGCCTGAGACCAAGCCGCCTACGTTGGCATCAGTCTACGCCCTCTCCAAGTACGACCAGGAACAGATGTGCCTGATGATTGGCGAGGCATACGGGATTCCCACCGTCGCCATGCGCTTCTTCAATGCCTTCGGCACGCGGCAGGCCCTCTCCAACCCCTACACGGGCGTGCTCGCCATCTTTGGCTCCCGCTATCTGAACGACAAGGCCCCCCTCATCTTCGAGGACGGCCACCAGAAGCGCGATTTCGTCAGCGTCTACGACCTCGCGCAGGCGTGCCGCCTCGCGCTGGAAGTGCCGGAGGCTGCGGGGCACGTCTTCAATGTGGGCAGTGGTCAGCCCCGCACCATCCGCGATGTAGCCGAGTTGATGGCGAAGGTGATGGGCAAGGAGCATCTGGAGCCGGAGATTACAGGCGAGTACCGCGTCGGCGACATCCGCCACTGCTTCGCCGACATCTCCAAGGCGCGGCAGATTCTTGGCTACGAGCCGCGCGTGCCCCTCGAAGAGGGACTAGTCGAACTTTCGGCGTGGCTGGAAGGGCAGGTCGCCCATGACCGCGTTTCCGAGATGCGCGCCGAACTCGCCGCGCGGGGGCTAACCGTCTGATGAGCCACCAGCAGATGCAGGCGGCGCGCTTCGAGGGGGCCGAGCAGATTCGTGTTGAGTCTGTCGGTCTCCCTGAGCCGGGGTCGGGCGAGGTGCGCGTGCGGCTGGAAGGATGCGGTGTCTGCGCCTCCAACCTGCCGCCCTTTGAGGGGCGCGAGTGGTTCCACTACCCGCTGGAAGTGGGCATGCCAGGCCACGAGGGCTGGGGGCACGTTGACGCCGTAGGCAAGGACGTGACGGGCCTGAGTGTTGGCGACCGCGTTGCTATGCTCTCCAACCACGCCTACGCCGAGTATGACGTAGCACCCGCCGCAGAGGTAGCGCTGTTGCCGTCCGCTCTCGCTTCCGTGCCTTTTCCCGGTGAGCCGCTTGGCTGCGCGCTGAACGTCTTTCGCCGCAGCGACGTTCAGGCGGGCCAGACCGTCGCCATTGTCGGCGTCGGCTTTTTGGGCGCAATGCTGGTGCGGCTGGCAGCCAGGGCGGGCGCTCGCGTCATCGCTATCACTCGCCGCCCCTTCGCGCTGGAAGTGGCCCGCGAGTTCGGCGCGGCGGAGACGATTCCGATGGAGGACCACTGGCACATCATCGAGCGCGTGAAGGCGCTCACGGGCGGCGAGGGCTGCGAGCGCGTCATTGAGGCGGTTGGCAAGCAGTGGCCTCTCGACCTCGCCTCGGAACTGACGCGGGTACGCGGTAGGCTGGTCATCGCGGGCTACCACCAGGACGGCCCCCGTCAGGTGAACATGCAACAGTGGAACTGGCGCGGCCTAGACGTCATCAACGCGCACGAGCGCGACCCACAGGTCTACGCTGACGGGATGCGCGCGGCGGTGGACGCGGTGCTTTCCGGCACGCTGGACCCTCTGCCGCTCTTCACCCACCGCTACCATCTGGACGAGCTTGGCGAGGCCCTCACGGCTACGCGGGAGCGGCCTGATGGCTTCATGAAGGCGCTGGTCGTCTATGACTGAGGCCCACGCGCACCGCGCCGCCGTTGAAACAGTCTCCCGGCCCCGTTTGGGCTTCCTTGGCGTCGGCTGGATTGGGCGGCACCGCCTGCAAGCGATTGCCGATGACGGCATGGCCGACATCGTGGCGATTGCCGACCTCTCGCGGGAGTTGGCGAAAGAGGCGGCGCAGGTCGCCCCCGGCGCGGCGCTCGTCTCCACGCTCGATGAGCTTCTGGAGGCGGGCGTAGATGGCGTCGTCATCGCCACGCCCAGCGCTCTCCACGCGGAGCAGGCCATCACGGCGCTAGAACGTGGCGTTGCCGTCTTCTGCCAAAAACCCCTCGCGCGAACCGCCGAAGAGAGCGCCCGCGTCGTAGAGGCCGCCCGCGCCGCAGACCGTCTGCTGGCGGTGGACCTCTCCTATCGCTTCCTCACGGGAATGCAGCGCATCCGCGACCTTGTTCATGCTGGCGAGTTGGGCGAGGTGTACGCCGTCAACCTCGTCTTTCACAATGCCTATGGGCCGGACAAATCCTGGTTCCGCGACCCTAAATTATCAGGCGGCGGCTGCGTGATTGACCTGGGCATCCATCTCGTAGACCTTGCTCTCTGGTCGCTGGACTATCCCGAAGTCGCGGGCGTCACCAGCCGCCTCTTCGCGCAGGGCAGTCCTCTGAACGGGCGCGCAGACACCGTAGAAGACTACGCGGCGGCACAGCTAGACCTGGAGGGTCGAATAGCTGTGCAACTCGCCTGCTCCTGGAACCTGCCCGCCGGGTGCGACGCGGTCATCGAAGCCTCGTTTTACGGCACGCGCGGCGGCGCGGCGCTCCGCAACGTCAACGGCTCCTTCTACGACTTCGTGGCGGCGCGATTTCACGGCACCGCGCGCGAGACGCTTGCTGCGCCGCCCGAAAACTGGGGCGGACGCGCGGCGGTAGACTGGGCGCGGCGGCTCGCCACCGGAGAACGCTACGACGCCAGCGTTGAAAAGCTCGTCACCGTCGCCGCCACGCTCGACGCCATTTATGGACGGTAAAAATAGACCGATGCCCTACTTACCCGACCAACTGCCTCTTACTCCGAACAGGGCGACCCGCGCATGAAGATACTCATGACCGCCGATACCGTTGGGGGGGTGTGGAACTACGCCCTCGAACTGGCGCACGCCCTCGCGGGGCAGGGGGTCAAGGTGGCGCTCGCCACGATGGGCGCGGCCCTGACCGCCGAGCAGCGCCGCGCCGTCCGAACCACCCGGAATTTGACGCTCTATGAGAGCAGTTACCAACTCGAATGGATGGTGGACCCCTGGGAGGATGTGGCCCGCGCGGGAGAGTGGCTACTCGGTCTGGAGCGGCAGTTTCGCCCGGACATCATTCACCTGAATAACTACGTTCACGCCGCGCTGCCCTGGCGTGCCCCGACGCTCGTCGTCGGCCACTCGTGTGTGATGTCCTGGTGGTCCCATGTGCGGCACGCCTCGGCACCGAAAGAGTTCAACCACTACCACCGCGAGGTCGGCTTGGGCTTGCAGGCCGCGCGGATGGTCGTCGCCCCCACGCAGGCGTTCATGGACGTGCTGAACTCTTACTACGGCCCCCTCGGAAGGAAGCGCGTTCTCTACAACGGCTGCAACCCGCGCCGCCTCCAGGTTGCCACCAAAGAGCCATTCGTTCTCGCCGTTGGTCGCCTCTGGGACGAGGCGAAGAACGTCGGCGCGCTGGCCGAC
>DASVVH010000328.1:0-3834 GCA_036386615.1 Ardenticatenaceae bacterium | reverse complement strand
TCGCCCACGAGTGGGCGTGTATGACCGCCCTGAAGGCGCGGGCAAACGCGGCGGAATGAACACGATGACGCTGCTGATTGGTGTGATTCTGCTCATTGTCCTCGGCGCAATTGTCTGGAATTTATTTTTCTAACCAGCACGCCGCGAGAAAGGAGCAGGCATGAATCAGTCAGACAGAATCATCGTCACAGGGCGTGACAACCTGCGCGGGGCCATCGAGCGCGCGGCCTGGCCGCCGCGCGCGGGCGAGACGCAGGTACCCGTGTTGTTCGATAATGGCGCGCAGGTGCTGGTTCCCATCGAGGCGCTGGTGCTGCAAGCGGATGGAAGCTACTTCATACCCATCACCCGTAGCGAGGTTGAGCGGCAGATGGGCGGGGGCTACGCCTCCCAGGCTCAACAAGAGGTTCAGTCACGCGAGGTCTGGGGCAGCGAAAACATCGTCGTGCCGGTCGTCGTGGAAGAGCTGGATGTCCAGAGGCGGCAGGTCGAAACGGGCCGGGTGCGGCTGACGAAGGTCGTGCGCGAGCATGAAGAGATGGTTGACGAGCCGCTCCTCCGCGAGGAGGTGACGGTCGAGCGCGCGGCTATCAACCAGATAGTCAACGAGCCTGTTCCGGTGCGCTACGAGGGCGACACCATGATTGTGCCCGTCCTCGAAGAGATACTGGTCGTGGAAAAGCGACTGGTATTGAAAGAAGAGATACGAATTACCAGGCAGCGGGTAGAGCAACGGGAGCCGCAGAGGGTCACGCTTCGCAGTGAGGAAGTCATAGTGGAACGGGTTGACTCCTCGGACTCTCGGACCTACCAGAGAGGAGGCGGCACGGATATTGCATAATCCCTTACACGACGTTTTGGTAGGCTGCCCGCGCTCCATTCCAAGAGAGGGCATCCTGAGAGACGGAAATTGGAACCTGTCTCTACGAACCAGATACCAACCACACCACAGACAGCAGACGAAAGGAAGTAACTCATGAAGACCGTTGTAGGACTATTCGACACATTCGCAGAAGCACAGAACGTAGTACAGGACCTTGTAGATTCCGGGTTCAGCCGCGAGAACATCAGCATCGTCGCGAACGACGCGAGCGGTGAGTACGCCGAGTACGATAGCCACGGCAACGCGGCTGACGGCGCGATGGCGGGCGCGGGCACGGGTGCCCTGGTGGGCGGCGTGTTGGGCCTCCTGGTCGGCGTCGGCGCGCTGGCGATTCCGGGCGTCGGCCCCGTGTTGGCCGCTGGCCCCCTGGCCGCGACGCTGACAGGCGCGGGCATTGGCGCGGTGGCAGGTGGCCTGCTCGGCGCGCTGGTGGACCTCGGCGTGCCTGAAGAAGATGCAAACTACTACACCGAAGGCGTGCGGCGCGGTGGCGCGCTCGTGACGGTTGCCGCCGACGATGCGCGTGCCGATGATGCCATTGCCATCATGAACCGCCACGGCGCGGTGGACCTCGACGAGCGCACCTCCTCCTGGCAGCAGAGCGGTTGGAGCGGCTACAGCGCGGATGCTGAACCCTACACCGCCGATCAGGTGACGCAGGAGCGCAGCACCTACTCTACCGCTGCCACGACTGGCACCACCAACTATGACACCTCCACGACCAGCAGCGTCAACGATAACGAAGCGGTCATCCCGGTGGTCGAAGAGGAGCTACAGGTTGGCAAGCGACAGGTACAGGGCGGCGGCGTGCGCGTCTATACCACCGTCGAGCAGGTGCCCGTTCAGGAGCAGGTGACTCTGCGCGAGGAGCGCGTCGAGGTTGAGCGCCGCCCCGTGAACCGCGATGTGAGTGGCGCTGACCTGGATGCCTTCCAGGAGGGTGTCATTGAGGTGACGGAGACTTCCGAGGAAGCAGTCGTCGCCAAGAACGCTCGCGTTGTCGAGGAGATTTCCATCCGCAAGGACGTGGACACCCGCACCGAGACCATCAACGACACCGTGCGCCGCACGGACGTCGAGGTCGAGGACCTGGGTACGACGACCACGACGACGGGCACAACCACCACCCGCACCGACTACAACACCAACAGCTAGTCTAACCAGCGAAAAGTCCAAAAGGGGCGCGAGGATTAATCCTCGCGCCCCTTTTCTTTGCAGACGAAACCTCTCACATTCAAATATTATGTCAACTACGGCCTACCTGTATCGCCTTCTCAGGTAGGCTTTGGTAGGCCGTACTTCACATAACGCGCGAATCTATTATTGCCTGGACAAACCGAGGAACCGGAACACGGCCTCTACCTCGTTGCCTTCGTCCTTCGTCCTCCATCTATCTCGTTCAGGCGACGGCGGCGGCGGGAAGCTGTCGTTCGGGCTGGGGTATCGCCTCGATGAGCCAGACCGGGGTCACGTCGTAGGGCAGGAAGATAGTAACGCAGGTGCCCTTGCCCGGCTCGGACTCGACGTGGAAGGTGCCCCCGAAAAGCTTGGTGCGCTCCCGGATGCCCATCAGGCCAAAAGAGCCGCGCCGCGCCAGTTCCGCCGTCTCCGCGATGGGGAAGCCCTGCCCATCATCCCGCACCACGAGGCGCACACCCGGATTCTCGAAGCAGAGGCTCATCTCGACATGGGCGGCGCGCGCGTGCTTGTGGATGTTGTTGAGTGCTTCCTGGGCGATGCGGTAGATAGCCACTTCCAACTCGTCGTCTATCCCGCCGATGGGCGCTTCGCCCTCGATGGTGAGCGTAGCTTCCACCGTGTCCCGCCGCTCCATCTCGCGGAGCATCTGGCGCAGGGCCGCCTGCAACCCAACGTCTTCCAGCAGGAGCGGGCGCAGGTCGCGGCTGAACTGGCGAACCTCCGCCACCGTCTGCTTAACCATCTGCTGAAGCTGGTACAGTTGCTTCGCCGCCTCGATGGGGTTTTCCAGCGACTGTTCCATCAGTTCCAGGCGGCGGCCCAGCGCGATGAGGGATTGCACCGTATCGTCGTGTAGCTCCCTGGCAATGCGCTTGCGCTCGTCCTCCTGGGATTGGGTAATCGCGCCCACATAGCTCTGCATCCCCGCCCGGTAGCGGGCCACGCGGTCAGCCATCTCATTGAACGCCTGCGAGAGGGCGCGCATCTCGTCAATCGTGCCGCCCTGAACCTGCCCCACGAAGTTACCGCGCGCGAGGTGCTGCGTCTGGTCCACGAGGGCCTGAATGGGGTCGGTCAGGCGGCGGCTACCGGAGGAGACAATGACGATTGCCAGCGCCACGCCGACGACCAGGGTGCTCAACATTATCCATTGGAAGGCGCGAATGGGACCAATCACCGCGTCCCACGATTCCTGAATGACGAGACCCCAGCCGATGTCATCTACGTTGGCGTAGCCCGCCACGATAGTCTCGCCCTGCTCGTCAACGCCCATCTGGGCATTGGCGCGGTTTTCCAGGCGCAACAGCGCGCGGACGGGCGCGAAGTCCGTGAGATATTCCCCCAGAAGCGCCTTGTCGGGGTGCCAGATGGCACGGCCCGTGCGGTCCACCAGAAAGGCGGTGCCCACGTCGAGGCCAGCGATTTCCTGGCCCAGCGTCTCATTTTCGAGGAGGAAGGCCCCGGCCAAAACACCGATGAACTGGTCCTGCTCGTTGTAGATGGGGACGGAGACGACGACCTGCGGCTCCCCCGTCGCCGGGTCATCGCGCACGTCTGTGAAATAGGGTTCGTTGGTCCGCATCGGAATCAGGAAGAAATCTTCCGCGCGATAGTCTTCGCCCGCCACCTCGCATAGCTGCTCCTTGAAGATCTCACGGCCTCTCGCATCCATAGAAGCGGACGTGCTGACGGCTGAGATGGCGACGACGCCGTTCGCGTCCAGCAGTGAGACACAGCCATCAAAGTCCTGG
>DASVVH010000327.1:0-9300 GCA_036386615.1 Ardenticatenaceae bacterium | reverse complement strand
CTTCAGCCTCTTCCTGTCGGCTTTGGGGCGCGGCGACCTCCGCCACCTGCTCTACCTCCGCAATCTCCTCCGTCGCCCTGTTTTGCAGCTCCGGCTCCGGGCGGGGAGCCTCGGCGCGTGTTGGTCGCTCCGGCTCTGCCTGCCGTTCAGGGCGCGCCTGCCGCGCCGGGCGCTCCGGCTCGCGCTGAGGAGGCGAGGGCCTGGACTCCCTTTGCATGGGCGGTGGCGGCTTCGGCTCGGCTCTGGGTGCTTGCGGGGCCGGGGCGCGCTCTGCCCGCCCGCCCAGCCGCTCCATCAGATAGAGCACGTTGGCGCGGCGCGTCCCTGCATCCTGGCCGCTATAGCCATGCAGCCGCGCCGCGACCTCCTCTACCTTCTGCCTGGCGGTCGCGTCCCCAGCCTTGCTGCGGGCCTCACTCAGCCAGAAGGACAGGAACCCTTCCAGCCCGCCAATTACGGCGGTATCATTGAAGTTCCGGCCCTGTTCCAGCGCCAGAATCTTCAATAGTTTCTCGTACATGTCACGCATGAATAGAAGCCTTCTACCGGAGGAGGGAGGAATCGAAACGGCAGTTCTCTATGGCCTGTAGAGTAGCCGAACTCATGTCTTAAGTAAAACGAGGGCAGGCATTGCCCGCCCTCGCCATGATAAACCAACCTGGCACTATGAGGAATATCCGGCGAACAGTCTTAGCCGGTCTATGTGGCCGTTGAACCAGTCCCGGTCCACGTGCGGAGCACCGGGTACGCTGCCCTGGTCTGTATACTGCCAGAAGGACCAAACCGTCCAGCCTTGCGGAAGACGCGGCTGTGCGACCCCGTAGTTCGCAACCCATAGTGGATAGTCAGCAAGCTTCCCCGCGTCCGTCCAGAAACCAGTCGCCGTATAGATAATCGGCTGACGCCCCACTGCCTGCTGCACGGTGGAGAGCCACTGTAGGATGCCCGGTACGTGACTGTTATCCCCCTGTTCCTCCAGGTCTATGACCGGAGGGAGGTCGCCCGGCTGAAGCGGCTTGGTCGGGAGGCTACTGAGGAAATTCTCCGCCTGCGCTACGGGGTCTTCCGCTATTCGGTAGAAGTGATATGCACCGCGCAGAATTCCGTGCTGTTTCATGCCCTCCCAATTCGCGGCAAACTGCGGGTCCTTGTTGTTAGTCCCCTCAGATGCCTTGGCGAAGGCGAACTTGATTCCCGCCTGGGCTACCTGTTGCCAGTTCACTTGCCCCTGAAAGTGAGAAACATCAATACCTGGTACCCAATTCTGGGACTGGCCCGAAGCACTGCCACTACCACCTGCCTGAACATTCATGTGGCCCTCCTCAATAAATTGGTTGGAATAATAGACCAGTAACCGGCATTGGCGCGCGGCCAGTACAAGACAGCATCCGACAAATAGGGCGACGTACTGACTCCAGCGTATTGGTTATTCCTGAATGCCTACCAGTCCCAGGGGTTCTCGCGCAATCCCTCGTACACCACGATACCAAGCGCGTCCGGCCCGATGTGCGCGGCCAGCACGGGGCCGTACTGCGCTACGAAAATGGGCGTGCTCTCGCCCCGCGCCGTCTCGATGCGCTCGATGAGGCTCTGAATCTCGTCCGAGGTGCTCTGGTGGTGCATGATGGTCAGCGACTCGATGCGCCCAAACTCGGAGACGAACTCGGCCAGCTTGTCCAGCGCGCGCCCTCGCGTCCTCACCTTTTCCAGCGGCTCGATTTCCCCCTCTTCCAGAATGAGCATCGGCTTGATGTTGAGCATCGTGCCCAGAAGGGCCTGTGCCTTGCCAATGCGGCCACCCTGCTCCAGAAAGTCCAGCGACTCGACGAAGAAGACCACGTAGATATGGTCAATCATGCCGCGCAGGGTGCGAATTATCTCCTGAACCGGCGCGCCCTCTCGTGCCATCCGCGCCGCCTGCTTGACGAGGATGCCCTGCCCCACGCTCGTCACCTCGCTGTCCAGAACGTGAATCTGGCAGCGCCCCAGCATCGTCTCCGCCGCCTGCCGCGCCCGCCGAACCGTGTCGCTCAGTTTGCCGCTCAGGTGAATCGAGATGATGTCGTCAGTTTCTCCACACGCCGCGTCGTAGACCTCGCGGAACGTCGCCAGGCTCGGTGATGAAGTGGTTGGGCGCTCAGTGCTCTCCGCCATCATCTGAAAGAAGCGCTCACGTGGCTGCTTCAGGTCGTCCTGGTAAACCTTCGACCCAAGCTGAACGGTCATCGGCACTACGTGAATGCCAAGCTCGTTTATCTCGTCCGCCGTCAGGTCGGCGGTGCTATCCGTAACAATGACAGTTTTTGGCATGACTTCCTATTCTACCGAGAAAATGTAGTGGTAATGAGGCTGCCCACCCCGGACGACCTCGACTTCCAGCGACGAATAACTCTCCTGTAACGCTTCCATCATCGCCGTAGCCTCGTCGGGCGAGACGTTCTCGCCGTGATAGAGCGTCAGGATTTCGTACTCGTCCAGCTCCAGACGGTCCAGCATGGCCCGTACCACTGCTTCCGGGCTGCTCTCCGCTACCACCAGCTTCCCGTTCAGCAGGCCGATAATGTCGCCGTCGTTCACCGACACGCCATCAATCGTCGTGGTGCGGATGGCTGTCGTGACCTCGCCCGTCTGAACGTGGGCGACTGCCTCTCTCATCTCTTCAAGGTTCTCTTCGAGCGCGCCCGCGTAGTTGAAGCTCATCACCGCCGCGATACCCTGCGGCACCGTGCGTGTCGGTAAGACGTGAACCCGCTTCTCCGTGAGGGGGATAATCTGCTCGGCGGCCAGGATGATGTTCTTGTTGTTCGGCAGCACGATGACCGTATCGGCATCAACACCCTCCACCGCATCCAGCAAGTCCTTCGTGCTGGGGTTCATCGTCTGGCCCCCACTCACCACATCGCTGACCCCCAGGCTGCGGAAAATCTCCGCGATGCCCTCACCCGGCGCGACGACCACGATACCAACGCCCGTCAACTCGTGAGTCGTCTGAACCGTTCCAAAGGCTTCTGCCACCTGTGGCGGAGCCTCCTCCTGGAGAAATTCCTGCGCCTGCAAATCCATGTTCTCCACCACCACGTCGCATATAATGCCCTGCTCCGCGCCGTAGTGAATGGCCGGGCCGGGGTTCGGGCAGTGAACGTGAACCTTCACCAGCGTCTCGTCGCCCACCACCAGCGCGCAGTCACCGATGCCGTTGATGTAGTCGCGGATGGTATCAACATCCAGTGGCCTCTCGTTCGAGCCTCGGATGAGATACTGAATATCGTAGCCCCACTCCTGGTCCAGCAGGTCGCCGGACTGCGGGTGCCCGACGCTCTGGGTAAGGTGCTCTACCTCTCCCGTGTTTGCCTCTTCCGACGTGGTGATGGTCTCGCCGCGCAGGTTGCGGAGCGCTCCATCCAGGAAGACCCACAAACCATGACCGCCACTGTCAGTCACGCCAGCCTCTTTCAGCACTGGCAGCAGGTCGGGCGTCTTCAACTCGGCGCGCTTCGCCGCGGCCACGATTTCGTGGAACAGCTTGACCACGTTCTTCTCGTGAGCGTGCTGCTTCGCCGCGTCGGCGGCCTCCCGCACCACCGTCAGAATCGTCCCCTCGACTGGCTTCATCACCGCCTTGTAGGCCGCATCGGAGGCGTTGCTCATCGCCTCGGCTATCTCTGCCGTCGTGACGAACTGCTTGCCCTCCAACCCCTTCGCGAAGCCGCGCAGAATCTGCGACAGAATGACACCGGAGTTCCCGCGCGCCCCCATCAGCGCGCCGCGCGCCATGCGGTTCGCAACATCGCCCACTGGTTCGCCCTCGCGCAGCTTGCTCCGTAGCTCCTGCATGGCGCTCTGTACTGTTGCCATCATGTTCGTGCCCGTGTCGCCGTCAGGTACGGGGAAGACATTGAGCGCGTTGATGGTGTGAACGTGGTGTTGCAGCCACCCCGACGCGCCCTCGAACATGCGGACCAGCGTCGGCCCGTCCACCACCTCAATCGTGGTCGTGTCGGCTTCGGTTGGGGTAGTGGACGCCTGCTCCGTCGCGGGCGTTACCAATTGATCGGTCACAGCTTCCTCCTTGCAGAAGTTGGCGTTCAGCCACGACTCTCGTAAATAGCGTTCTTGATGCTTCCAGCGCGGGCGTGGCTATCGGTCGTACTCAAGAGCAGCTACTTAAGTTTGCTTCATAGAGTACGAGTAGGCGCGGTCTCAACAATAGACGAATTGGGCTTCATTCCTATCATTCTATGTCGCCATAAGTCTCTGGACCAGTCTTGAGGCGCACATCCTGTATTGTCACAGTCTTTGTGTCTTCATCCACACGGTAGATTATGCGCCATTTCTCCAAACGGATTCGATAGCGCCCCGGTAGGTCGGGTAGGTCGAGTTCTAATGCTTCTGACGGGTGTGGAGTGGTTGCCAGGCTATTGATGATGCGTCGGGCACGCTGTCGAACATGGCCCGGCAGACGTAAAATGCTCTTCTGGGCCGTCTTTGTGACCTTAAGCTGATAGTCGGTCATTGACCTCCAGCGCGTCCAACTCGGCTTCAAAGTCAGCCCAGTTGCTCACTTCTTCTTCCCCGGTTGCGATTCTGGCCTCGATCTCCCTCACCACACGAACGTCCTCCAACTGTTCCAAGTACTCCGCTACAAGCTCTTGCACCAGTAATTCCACACTCTCCCCGCGTTCTGCCGCGAGGCTCTCCGCCTGTTGGTACAAGCTGTCGGCTATCTTGACGGTTATAGTCGTCATGGCACTCCTCGCTTCCTGTTTCCACGTTCAGGCTGAATCTTGCTCAAAACGGTTAGTTATGGTATAGTTATTGATGCTTTCAAGGCAATTCCTTGTTTGAGGTCTTTCTGGCGTGAAGCGGAACCTGCGGAGCCAGCCTCAAATAGACTCTCAAGAACGTATCCAACTAAAGGGGTGACTCCAAATGGCAAAGTGTCAACAGTGTGGCAAGGGTCCCGTCGCGGGCAAGAATGTTAGCCACGCCCAGAATCGAACGCCGCGCGTTTTCGCGCCCAATATCCAGAAGGCCGTCGTCATGGTGGATGGCAAGCCCAAGAGCATGCGCCTCTGCACGCGCTGCATCCGCACGCATGCCAAGACTGCCTAACCGGACAGGCACCAAAAAGGGCCGTGCTTTCCTCGCGGGGAGCGCGGCTTTTTCATGCCTTCGCGCTGTCCCGCCCCTCTTCGGCCAGCCGCTTCAAGCGCGCGATTCGCTCCCCCACATTCTCCCTACCATAGACCGCCGACCCCGCCACCAGCCACTCAGCGCCCGCAGCGCCCAGCAGCGGCGCGCTCTCCTCGTTAACGCCGCCGTCCACCTCCACGATAACCTGCTCCAACCCGCGCTCCTCCAACATCCCACGCAGGCGGCGAATCTTCGGCAGCATCGAGTGGATGAACTTCTGCCCCCCGAAGCCGGGGTTCACCGTCATCAGCAGTGCCACGTCCAGGTCGTCAAGAATCTCATCAAGCGTCACGAGTGGTGTTGCCGGGTTGAGCGCCGCCCCGGCCTTCATCCCCGCCTCCTTTATCTGGTGGATGACGCGGTGCAGGTGCGTACACGCCTCGACATGAACCGTGAGAATGTCCGCCCCCGCCTCGGCATACATCTCGACGAAGTCGCCGGGGTTCTCAATCATCAGGTGAACGTCGAGCGTCAGCCCTGTCACTTTTCGCAGCGCCGCCACGACCGGAGCGCCAATGGTAAGGTTCGGCACGAAGTGCCCATCCATCACGTCAATCTGCACAGCCTCGGCTCCGCCCGCCTCCGCCGCGCGAAGCGCCGCTTCCAGATTGGCGAAGTCTGCCGCCAGGATGGATGGAACAATCTGAATCGTCACCGCGCTCTCCTCACAGGTGGCAGTTAGTGATTATAGTGTAGCGGCAGGCCCCTGTCTAGGGCGAGTTTGACGAGATACGGGATGCGAGATACGAGATATGGGATACGGGATACAAGATACGGGATGTGAGATATGGGATATGGGATAACGGCTCGCATTGTTCTCTCGAATGAAGCCCTTTGTGGCCGTTCTCGCCTAAAGCGCCTTTTGTGCCTTTGTGGTGAAAAGCCGTAATCCGTTGGCGGTCGTCAGTCGTCGGTCGTCCGCCATTCATTCCACATTCCGCATTCCCATTTCCGCCTTCCTTCGCTCCGCGACCGCATCTACCTTCTCCTTGCTGGGGTAATCCTGAATCTGCACGATGGAGCGGCCCCGTCCCTCGACGGCGGCGTACAGTTGGCCGCAGCCTGCCGCCACATCAATCCCCCGCCGCATTCGCACAGTCGCGTTCACGCCGTAGGAACGTAGCACCTGCACGAACCTCTCGATGCGCGCCGGATCGCTGGCGGGCCAGGGCGAGCCGGGCACCGGATTCAGGGGAATCAAATTGACGTGAGTCAGGTGGACGCCCAGATTGCGGACCAGCTTGCCCAGCGCGTGCGCCTGCTCCGGCGTATCGTTCACCTCATTAATCATCGAATACTCGAAGGTCAACCTTCGCCCCGTCTTCTGGAGATAATATTCCAGCGTCTCTATCAACTGCTCGACCGGGTACTGGCGGTTGATGGGCACCAACTCCGAGCGAATCTCGTTGATGGGCGAATGCAGCGAGACGGCCAGGTTCACCTGCACATCCTCGTCAGCCAGGCGGCGAATCGCCGGAACCAGCCCCACCGTGCTCAGGGTCATCCGCCGCGCGCCAATGTTCAGGCCATCGGAATCGTTAAGGATGCGAACCGCCTTCAGCATCTCGTTGTAGTTGGCGAGCGGCTCGCCCATGCCCATGAACACGATGTTTGTCAGTGCATGGTCTCCCGTGAGGGGTTCCTGCCCGTTCTGGCGCAACTCGCGCTCGACGTGAACAATCTGGCTCACAATCTCCCCGGCTTCCAGATTGCGGACGAGGCCCATCCGGCCCGTCGCGCAGAAAGCGCAGGCGAAGGCGCAGCCCACCTGCACGGAGATGCAGGCCGTGTTGCGCGTCTCGTACTCCATCAGCACCGCCTCGATTTTCTCCTCGTCGGGCAGTTCCAGCAGCCACTTCTGCGTGTGGCCGTCAGCGGAGAAAATCTCCGCGACCTCCTTTGGCCTGCCGATGGTCGCCCGTTCCGCCAACTGCTCGCGGAACGGCTTGGGCAGGTTCGTCATCTCGTCAAAGGAGGTCGCAAGCTGCTTGTAGAGCCAGCCCCAGAGCTGCTTCGCGCGGAAGCGCGGCTGCCCCAGCGAGACAACAAAGCTCTCCATCTCCTCGCGGCTCAAATTGTACAGACTCGTCCTCGGCTCCATTCCGCCCGCCTGCTCTAGTGCCCATGCCATAAAGTGAACCCACCTACCGATGCGTTCACTTTAGCAAACCTTGTTCCGGTATTCTAGCACGCCTGTAAAGCCTTATTGACACGACCTGGAGTTGTGTCAAAGTGGCGCGGCTTGTGATGTATTTAACAACTATATAGCAGATACCTCTCACTATACTGGCCTCTTTTGCTCGCCAGTACTGGCCGTTACTGGCCTATACTGGCCCCCGCCTCCTCCGGCCCCTTTTTTGCTCCCTCTCCTCCTTCACCCATCCACTTTGACACAGCCCTGAACACGGCCCTGCTCTTTTGACATAACAGCCTCAAATGCGTATACTACTGCAATGATAGGCGCGAGAGCGCCGTTTCTGTTTGTCCCATTATTTCAGCATTGATGCACGGGGATAGCCCCCGTGCATTCATATGTCAGGCCACGTTTCGGAGGCAAGCCGTGTACGCAATAGTAGAGACCGGCGGAAAGCAGTATCGCGTTGAAGAGGGAGACGTACTCACCATCGAGCGTTTGGTGGGTGACGAAGGCGACGTTATCAACCTGGGGCGCGTTCTGCTCGTCGGCGGTGCAGAGAACAACACCACCATTGGCACGCCAGTGGTTGAGGGCGCGGAGGTTCGCGCGCAGATTATCGAGCACGGGCGGGACAAGAAGAAGATTATCTTCAGGTACCAGAACAAGAGCCGCTACCGTGTGAAGAAGGGCCATCGCCAACCGCACACGCGCGTGCAAATTCAGTCCATTACGCTCTAAGATAGTACCAGCATTTAAGAAGGGCAGGGGAAACTATGGCACATAAAAAGGGCGGCGGTTCCAGCCGGAATGGCCGCGACTCGAATTCTCAACGCCGGGGCATCAAAGTCTTCGCCGGACAAACCGTGACGGCTGGCTCCATTCTGGTTCGTCAGGTCGGCACCAAGATTCACGCGGGCGAGAACGTCGGCGTCGGCAGCGACTACACTCTCTTCAGCACCGTTGACGGCGTCGTCCAGTACGAAGTCAAGCGCGGTGGCAAGAAGCAGGTAAACGTTCACAACGGTGAGGAGGTCGCTTAATCATGCCGCGAGAAGGTATTCACCCCACGTTTTACCCGGAAGCGCGCCTCGTCTGCTCCTGTGGGACGGTGATGGCCGTCGGCTCCACGCAGCCTGAGATTCGCACCGACGTGTGCAGCGCCTGCCACCCCTTCTACACGGGCGAGCAGCGCATCGTGGACACGGCGGGTCAGGTGGACCGCTTCATGAAGCGCCTCAAGACAGGTAGCGACATCCGCAGCACCCCCCGCACCGAGAAGAAGGTCCGCAAGCCGATCATCGAGACCGCTGACGGCGACGAGGAATAAGCCTCACCTCCAGGCGTTCATACGAGAGCCATCCTGCATTGTCACAGGATGGCTCTTTTTGTTTGCATGAGCATCCCGGATTTGCCCCTTTCATCCGGTGGGGTGCGTCTTTACGTAATGGCTTGTGCCGGAGCGTAAGCGATAGTCTGAAAGGCGGCAGGGGCATGCACCGCTTCGAGATGGCGACAGCACTGCTGGTGGGCCGCGTGGAGGAGGTAAACTTTCACGCGGGGCAACCCTCTTTCCTCGTTGGCTTCGCGCCATAGACTGTAAAAAGTCTCAGTCAGGATGTCGCAGGCTGCGGTTCCTGGTCCGATTATCTGACAGATGAAGTCAAAGACGAGTCGCGCGTGGCGCTCATACAGTAGTTCGAGGGCTTCCGCGTTTCGTCGACTTACTTGACATAGCAATTCTGCATCGCTCGGTTCATTTCCTGTACTCATCACGGGTTCCTGTCTGGTACGGTACGCAACTATCGCTACATGAGCACAAGAGTACCCAGGTGCCCCGCAGAAGTAAAGGCGTATTTGCGGGCAACCGGCAAGCACGAGGAAGGGTTGTTCACCCACACGGCAATCAACTCCGTATCTATACCTGCTTGAACCAGATGTAGCATGAGAAGAGGCGCGGCAATTGCCGCGCC
>DASVVH010000326.1:0-4580 GCA_036386615.1 Ardenticatenaceae bacterium | reverse complement strand
CGTTGCCATCATCCTCATCCCCGTTCTCCATTTGCCGCCGCCGCTCTACTACATCGCCGCCGCCTTCGCGGGGGTCGGCCTCGCCGGAACGTGGTCCGCAGACCGCCCGCTCATGGTGCGCTTGTCGCCGCCGCGCTATCTGGGCCAACTCTATGGCCTCTACGCAATGGTCGGGCGCTTCTCGGCGGTAATTGGCCCTCTGATGTGGGGCATCATCGTCAACACGCTTGGGCTGGGGCGACCCGTCGCCATCTTCAGCCTCTTCATCATGGTCTGCATCTCCTACCTGATTCTGCGACCCATTGACGATGAACCGCGCGTCTGGCGGCCCGACGAGTTGGTTCCCCGGCTGCCTGATGAATGACGACTGACGACTGACGACCGACGACCGACGACCGACGACCACTTACGGCAAACGGATTACGGCATAACGCACCAACAGTAGGCGCTTTAGGCGAAGACGCACCAACAGTAGGCGCTTTAGGCGAAGGCGCAAGGACGCAAAGGGATTCTTTCGAGAACAGCAGACGACGTCATGTCAAAAGCGGGCGCTCGTAGGAACGTTACCCTCGGATGACAGATGTCAGCGCGAGAGGTGACTCTGGATTGTGATTTGGCCCTACTAACGGGTGATTAAGGCGCTATAATTTCGCTTGCAGGATTTGCGTGTACAATGAGCCTCCCCCTGGTCCCTCGAATAAGAGAGGGTGCTGAAAAAGCTGATGGCTGCTTTATCTGCTTCCGTCTCGATGACAGCCCCTCTTTCAGCACCTTCTGGAAACAGGCAGTCTCTATGCTGGGGTCGGCAGAGCAAGGAACCATTGTTGTGATACAGAGACAGTGGATTGGTAGAAGCGCGCTGTTGGCAGCAATGCTGCTGGCGGCGGCTCTCGTTTTGGAGCACCAGTGGCTCTTTCTTGGAGGCGGCCTGGTCACGGCCCTGACGCTCCTCCTCGCGTCCAGAACGCAGGCCGAGCGGGTTGTCCTGGCGGGCGCGGCGGGCGCGACAGCGCTGGCGGCGATTCAGGCCATCGCCCCGCAGGAGTTGACGGCTGGCAACGGCCTCGCGCTCGTCGGGCTGCTGCTCCTGGTGGGGATGACGGCGCTCCTCGGAGGAACCATACAGCCGGGCAACCGCGCCTTCCGTAATCTCGCGGTGGCAGCGGTGCTGCTCTCCTTTGCGAGCGCGCAGGTCACTTTCCTGGCGGCGGGCCGCCTCTCGCCGTCCGTGCTGGACGCGGAGTGGCTGCCCCTGGCCGAGCGCGGCGCGGTGATGGCGCTGGGGCTTGCCGTCTTCCTGCTGGTGCGGCGGGCACTGACGCGGCAGCACCAGCCTCTCGTGCGGCACCTGTCGCTCGCGAGCACGCTCACCTACGTGCTCTATCTCGCGCTCGTTCTCTCGCCCCTGTGGGCCGGGCAGCCCGCCCGCCCCCGCGTGGTGGAGAGCGCCGCCGTCGGCGCGTGGGCGCTTCTCGTATCGCTGCTGGTGGCGACTATCCGCCTGCCCAACCGGGCACCTGCCGCGCAGCCCACCCAACCCAAAGTGGTTCCGGCGTGGCGCGTCACGCTCAACGACTACCTGACCCTGATGAAATACCGCGTCGCGTCGCTGCTGCTCGTGACAACGCTGGGGGGCATGGTCGTCGCGGCGCAGGGCTGGCCCGGCTGGTCGCTGGTTGGCTGGGTGATGCTGGGCGGCATCCTGAGCGTCGGCGGCGCGGGCGCGCTGAATCATTACCTTGACCGGGACATAGACAACCACATGGGCCGGACCAGCTTGCGCCCCCTCCCGTCGGGCCGCATGGCCCCCTGGAAGGCGCTCGTCTTCGGCCTCGTCTTGAGCGTGCTCCAGTTCGCCGTCTTCTGGTTCAAAGTCAATTCTATCTCGGCGTGGCTCTCGACGGCGGGGTTGGTCTACTACATCGTCATCTATACCATCATCCTGAAGCGAAGTTCCCCGCAGAACATCGTGGTCGGCGGCGCGGCGGGTGCCTTCCCGCCCCTCGTCGGCTGGGCTGCCGTGACGGGCAACCTCTCGCTTGGAGCGCTCTACCTTTTCGCCATCATCTTCTACTGGACGCCGCCGCATTTCTGGGCGCTGGCCCTCATGCGGAAGAGTGACTACGCCCGCGCTGGGGTGCCGATGCTGCCCGTCGTGCAGGGGGAGGACGAGACCCGCCGCCAGATATTGCTCTACACGGTGCTCATGATTGCGCTCACCGTTATCATCGTGCCGCTTCGCATGATGGGCTTCATCTACCTTGGCGCTGCCCTGCTGCTCAACGCCAAGTTCCTCTGGGATGCGGTCAAGCTTTACCGCCAGCCGAGCAATCAGGCGGCGCTCTCGCTCTACAAGTATTCTCTACTCTATCTGGCCCTGCTCTTCGCCGCGATGGCGGTAGACCGTGCCCTGTTGGCTTGAGCCAGCGAACTTTCGCCCCCTCCTCCTCGTGAGGTAGAAGGACCGAATCGTGCGCCATCCCGCTCTTCTCGCGTTAGCCCTGGCCCTGCTCGTCCTGTTCGCGGCTCCGACGCTCGCCGCGCCTCCACCGGATACGGTCACTGTCGAGGAATACGTGGCGGGCCGCAGCCAACTGGTGGCGATGGCCTTCGCGCCGGATGGGCGGCTCTTCTACACCGAGAAGGGGGGCTTCGTGACGGCCAACGCCAGCCCGCGCGTCATGACGCTCAGTGGCGAGCCGGGCGCGGTGAGCGCGGTGACGTGGCTGCAACTGACGGGGGTGGACGCGCGCGCCGAGCGCGGCCTGCTGGGCATCGCGCTCGACCCTGAGTTCCAGACCAATGGCTACGTCTACATCTTTTACACCAACGCGGCCAGCCCACGCGCGAACCGCGTCGTCCGCTACACGGAGCAGCGCACAGGGTCGGGCGCGGGCACCGCCGACCCCAGCAGCGCCCTCATTCTCATGGAAGTGCCTATCTCCGACACCATTGATGCCACGCACCAGAACCACAACGGCGGCAACATTCACTTCGGGCCGGACGGCTACCTCTACGTCACGCACGGGGAGTTGGGCAAGTATCCCGCGTGGGCGCAAGACCTGACCGTTCCTTTTGACCCCGGCAGGGACCGGCCCATCGAGAACTCCGCCGCGCCGGGCAAGATTCATCGGATGGATGTGCGGGCACCCTACAGGGCCGAGCCGAACGCGGCCCGCGCGCCCACTGACAACCCCTTCTACGACGATGGCAACCCGCTCGTGGGCAATGATGACCGCGTCTGGACCTACGGCCACCGCAACAGCTTCGATTTCACCTTCGACCGCTACGACCCGCCGGGAGCCACCACCCCGTCCAACTACCTCTTCGCTACTGAGAACGGCCCTGAATGCAACGACGAGGTGATACGGGTCGTGAAAGGCTACAACTATCGCTGGCCGCTGGACTACGATTGCCCGAATGGGACGCCGCCACAGGCTGCCACTGGTCCTAATCCTGGCGACCCGCCCATCCCGACCCTCGCTTACTATACTCCTCCTGTCGCGCTTTCCGGTATAAGCCTCTACACGGGCAACATTCAGGAGTGGGAGGGCGATCTCTTCTTCTGTTCGTCTCGCACCGGCGCGCTCTATCATGCCGAACTCAACGCGGGCCGTACCGCCTTCGCCGCCGCGCCGGAAGTCGTGGAGCTACCCGACGGCGCGGGGTGCAGCCGCAGCCTGCTGACTGGCCCGGACGGTGCCCTCTACTTTGCGACGAACGCCGCCATCTACCGCGCCCGGCTCACGGACCCCCTTGGCGAACCCACAGCCCTCACGGTAGGGCCGCTCCGGGCGGCGGACCGCGCCCCGGCGTGGCTGGCCTGGGGCCTCCTGCTCGGCACGGCTCTGGCTTTTGGTCTGCATCGTCGCCCTCGCCGCTAATCGCATCCGACGAAGGATGAAGAAGGACCAAAGCCGTTGTTCTGGTCCTTCGTCCTATAAGCGTTTCTCCGCTTTTCCCCTATACTATCCCTCATGCTTTCTATCATCATCGTGTCCTGGAACACGCGCGACCTGTTGCGGCGCTGCCTCGCCTCCATTCAGGCCAATCATGGCGACCTGGAAGTGGAAGTCGTCGTGGTGGACAATGGCAGCCATGACGGCACGCCCGCCATGATTCGCGACGAGTTCCCGAATGTTGTGCTCGTCGAGCCGGGGGAAAACCTGGGCTTCTCGCGGGGGAACAACGTGGGGCTGGCGCGGGCGCGGGGCCAGTGGCTGATGCTCCTCAACCCTGACACGGAAATCGTCGGCGATGCCCTGCCTACCCTCGTCAGCTTTTTAGAAGAGCAGCCGCACGTTGGTATCGTGGGGCCGCAGATTTTCTACGGCGACGGTTCCCGCCAGCCGACGCGGCACCGCTTCCCAACGGTGCTCACGCTGTTTCTGGCGAGCACACCGCTACACCAATTGGCAAGGCCCCTGTTACGGAGCTACTACATGGAGAACCGACCCTCTGACCTGCCCCAGCCTGTAGATTGGCTCTCAGGCGCGGCACTCCTGCTGCGGCGGGAGGTCTACGAGGCGGTGGGGGGGCTGGACGAGCAGTTCTTCATGTACTTCGAGGAGACTGACTGG
>DASVVH010000325.1:0-2295 GCA_036386615.1 Ardenticatenaceae bacterium | reverse complement strand
GAGAGGCGCGGGAGGCTCCCAATACGGAGCCTCCCGCGCCTTTTTATGCTGGATGCGCTTACTGGGTCGTCGGATAGGCGTTGAACCAATCGCCGTTTTGCCGAAGCTGGAACCGCGCCTGCGCCTTATTTCTCCTTCAGCCTATCGAGAACAAAGCCAAATGCAAAGCCACCCAGGTAAACTCCGATAAGGGTGAAAGTAATCGGCCAGTTCATGTGCCCGCGCCTCCAAATCAATGTGGCGTTTGCAAAACCTAATGTAGTCATCATCGTACCAAGCTGTATGAGTGCTCCGCGCCAGTTGTACAGAGGGCCAGCCCCATATTTCCCCTTCGGCCATTCCTTGGGATACACCAGCAGTATCAGAGCCGCGCCAACCACGCCGAAGGTGGCCCACACCGCTATTGTGGGTTCCTGCTGTTGAACAGAGACAGCTATCAGAGCCAGAAATATGGCGGCAGCCAGAACCCCCAGCCACCTCCTAATCATCTCTGACCTCGGCGCGATTTTTCAAGTACCTGTTGAACCAGTCAAGGACGCGCTGCAACGAGTTCTCGCGGTTCTCTCGAAGCTGGAAGCCGTGCCCCTCGTTGGGGTATATGTGCAACTCGTGCTCTTTCCCGGCTGCCGCCAGCCGCCGCGCCATCTCCTGAGCCTCGGAGAGCGGCGTGCGAATATCATTCTCCCCCTGAAGCAGCAGCAGGGGGGCCTCCACCTGCTCGACGAAGTTGGAGGGGGAGCGGTCATCAAAGAAGTCGGGGCGCTCCTCCGGCGTGCCAATCTGGTCAGTCAGATAGGGGCGCAGGTCGGCGGGGCGGGAACTCTCATAGAGCGTGACGAGGTTGGCGATAGGAAAGAGCGCCGCGCCCGCCGTCCACAGTTTGGGCTGTTTGGTCAGCGCCATCAGCGTGAGATAGCCGCCGTAGGAGCCGCCCATCACGCCGATGCGCTCGAAGCCGCGCTGCCGCAGGAAGTCGTTGGCCGCTTCGAGGTCGCGCAGGTCGCCGCCGCCCCAGTCGTGGCGGTTCAGGTCGCGGAACGTCTTGCCGAAGCCCGTGCTGCCGCGCACGTTCGGGGCGAGGACGGTGTAGCCCCAACTCGCCAGCAGTTGCACATCGGTGTCCCAGCCGTTGCGGAAGCTCGCCGTCGGGCCACCATGCACGTAGATGACCGCCGCGCCGTTCGCCTCGCGCGGGGTGTAGAGCAGCGCGTTGATTTCCAGGCCGTCCCAGGTGCCGAACGAGACGCGCTCGTTCGGCGTCAGCGCGTCGGAGGGGAAGTCGCCGGTCAGAGCGTTAGTGAGCCGCTCGGCCTCGCCACCGGGCGTTACGTGCCACAGTTCCGGCGGGCGCGTGGCGCACTGGAAGAGCACCGTCAGCGACTCGCCGTCCGGTGCCCAGCGCGGCTGGTCGTGAACGCCGTCCGCCACGCTGAGGTCGTGGTCCGAGCCGTCGCGCGCGTCCCACAGGCGCAGCCTGCGGTCACTCTGCGTCTCGTGAATGTAGAGCAGCCGCGTCCCGTCCGGCGACCACTGAGGCTGCATCTTGTCCCCTACAGTGGAGAGGGGCAGCGTCTCGCGCTCGCCCTCCAGCGCGACGAGGAGCAGTTCCTGGTACTCGCCAACGTCCGAGGGCACGCAGAGAAATAGGCCGTCCGGCGTGGCCTGCCACGACCAGTCCGAGTGCCACTGGTCGCCGCCGAGCGGACCCAGGTCGCGCCCCTCGCCTCTCCGGGTATCTATAAGATGGAGCGTGGACTGCATGTTGCCCTGCTCGTCGGCCTCCCCCATGCGAATCAGGCCCAGATAGCGCCCGTCCGGCGACCACGCGAGGCTGCTCGCCGCCCGCCCGCCCTCCGCGAGGCGCGTCGCCGCGCCCCTCTCCGTGTCGAGAAGGTAGGGGTCGAAATCTCCCTCACGGTTGGAGACGGCGGCCAGCCGCCCGTCAGGCGCGAAGCGCGGCCACGTATAGACGTGCTCGTCTTCGGTCAGGTTGCGCGGCTCGCCGCTCTCTGTGTCCAGGAGCATCACATCGGCGGCCTCGGAGCCGCCCAAATCCTGTAGGTAGACGAGGCGCGTGCCGTCGTGCGCCCACGAGGGGAACTGGCTCTTGTCGGAGACGAGCGGGCGCGGCTCCCCACCCTCTCGCGGCAGCAGGTAGATGCGAGGTTGTCCCGACGGGTTCCACGTCAGGGCGATGCTGCCATTGACCGGATTCACGTCGTGGCCGATGGCGACGGCAACACTGGCGAGAAGCTGGGGTGTGAGTGGGGTCATAGGATTGGTTATCTACCTGAC
>DASVVH010000324.1:0-30661 GCA_036386615.1 Ardenticatenaceae bacterium | reverse complement strand
CGAGGCCGGTGCGGATGATGGAGTCGAGGGTTTCCTGGGGTAGGGGGGTACCGTAGCGGTTGATAACGTCGCCGCCTGCCTCGCGGGTTTCCCATTCTATCTCGATGCCTGTGGCGTCAATGACGCGCTGGGCGGCGGCGGTGACTTCGGGGCCGATGCCGTCGCCCGGAATCAAGGTCACGTTATAGGCCATCGTTGCAGCTCCCCTTGTGTCTTTGCGGTTTGCTTTCAGGGTGAAGTGGTGGGTTCTTGCCCGGAAAGGTGGCGGTTTGTGCCTGCTTTGGGCGCATTATAGCGGTATCCGGCGGAGCAGACCATTAGGGCAGACGGTAGACGGTGGACGGTGGACGGTGGACGGGCACGACATCCCCACCCACCACATTTGAGTATTTGTGGTGGGTGGGGCAGAAGGGCGACGACCGACGACTGACGACCGACGACTGCTAACGACAACGGATCGGAGTGAGCCACATTTAGCCACATTTAACGCGTTTTCGGTGAGGGGCGAAAGGGTGGTTGAGGGAAGTTGACGATAAAGATATGTACATTTATTGACATCGTTAAAGTCAATGTCATGGTTGGGGAGGCGCGTCCAGAGATGCAGGAGGCGCAGGGGGCTGAAAAGGGGTGATTCTGGTGGGTGACATTCGCGCTTGGAGCGAGCAGGAAGCAGGCGCGGACGCACGCGAAATGCGCGTAGGATAGCGAGAGGGGACGAGGTGAAGGATGATGAGCGGGAACGAGGAAGGGCTGCACCGGAGAGGCGCAGAGGGAGGAGCGAACGGCAGGCGGTGTAGGCGAGCACGGCCACCGAGACGAACATGGGTGACTCCTGAGTTTCAAGTGAAAAAGAATAAGCCGAGGGGGACATTATAGCACGCATTTTCTTCCGTGTCCAGTGCCAATGCGGTAGTTTAGGGTGATTGCACCAAAAGTGGTAAAAGAAGGATACATGAGGCAACATTAAAGATAGATGCTTGAACCACCCGATCTTCCCAACGAAACCATTATCGCGGCGCTGCGCGAGCGTTACGGGCTTGCCATCACGGAGATAGCCTTTCTACCCATCGGCAATGACGCGTCGGCCTGGGTCTACCGCGTGAATGCCGACGGCGATGTCTACTTCCTGAAAGTCCGCAAGGGGAGCCTCAACGAGCCAGGGCTTCTTGTCCCGCGCGCCCTTCACGAGCAGGGGGTGGCGCATATCATTCCGCCGCTCCCGACGGCGCAGGACGTGTGGACAACTCTGGGTGAGTTCACGCTGATTCTTTACCCTTTCATTGAGGGCGAGG
This sequence comes from Ardenticatenaceae bacterium, assembly GCA_036386615.1. Taxonomy (GTDB): domain Bacteria; phylum Chloroflexota; class Anaerolineae; order Ardenticatenales; family Ardenticatenaceae; genus DASVVH01. Next base: position 29,369 of record DASVVH010000324.1, on the reverse strand, counting down.
CCGCCGTGTACGTTGGTATGGAGGAGCGCCACTGGATTGCCTATGGTGCCTTGCTCAGACAGATTCACGCGGCGGTGCTCCCCCCCAATCTGACGCGGCAGATGAGGGTTGAAACTTTCAGGCCCGGATGGATTGACGTGGTACGAGAGTTGGGGGAGCAGATGGGGAGACGAGTCTTTGCCGACCCCATCGAAGAGGAACTGGCGGCGTTCTGGCTGGCGCGGCGGGCGGAGATAGGCACTCTGGTGGAGCGAGCCGAAGTGTTGGGCCAGAGGCTGCGAGCGAGCGCCCCACCATTGGTGCTCTGCCATGCAGATATTCACACCTGGAATCTGCTGCTCGATACCGAGGGCAAGCTGTGGGTCGTGGATTGGGATGAGACGGTTCTCGCCCCGAAGGAGCGCGACCTGATGTTTGTGGTAGGCGGCATTGGACGCAACCTTGTAAAACCCCACGAGGAGGCGTGGTTTTTCGAGGGGTATGGCCCAGCCGATGTTGATGCGCTTGCGCTCGCCTATTATCGCTATGCGCGGGCTGTGGAGGACATCGGCTCGTTTGCTGAAGAGGTCTTTTTGATGGAGGATGTTGGAGCGGAGACCAAGCGCGCGGCTATGAGGCTCTTCATACTCCAGTTTGAGCCGGGCAACATTGTCTCATTGGCCCATGCAGCCGACATCGGCCTGTAATGCCTCACTAGCTGGTCAATGGCTTCCTGCACGGGGATGATTCCCACCAGCTTTCTTCGCTCCTTGAGGGGTGGAGGTTTTCTCTCGACGCGATAGCATGGTTTGTGCTATAGTATCTACGTTATCACACTAAAAGTGGTGCGACTGCTGGGGGTGCCCTCAAGGGCTGAGATTCGCGGAAAGGCGAGAACCCCGGAACCTGATCTGGATTATACCAGCGGAGGGAAGCGGTTGCGTTGCATAGCACAGTACAGCTTGCAACCCCGCTCCGGCGGGGTTTTGTTTTTTCCCGGCGGCGCACCGAGGAGGAACTATGAAGATTTCGATGCGATGGGTGCTGCCGGGGGTGTTGGTGCTACTTCTGGTGGCCTGCGGCACGGGCGGCCAGCAGAACGGGACGGCTGCCAGCCCAACGGAGCCTGTAACGGCGACGGAGCAGCCTGAAGGGTCGGGCGAGCGGCTTCAACTGCGGCTGGTGACTCATGAGTCGTTCACTGCCAGCGAGGAGGTCATTGCGGCTTTCGAGGAGGCGCACAACGCGGAGCTGGTGCTGGTGCCGCTGGGCGACACGGGGGCGATGGTGAACCAGTCCATCCTGTCGGTAAACAATCCTCTGGGCGACGTGCTGTTCGGGGTGGACAACACCTTTCTGACGCGGGCGCTGGAGGCGGACATTTTCGTACCTTACGAGTCGCCGAACCTCGCCAACGTGCCGGAACGGTTCCGGTTGGACGCGGAGCACCGCGTGACGCCGATTGATTACGGGGATGTGTGCCTGAACTACGATATAGGCTACTTCGAGGAGGCGGGTATCGCGCCGCCGGAGTCGCTTGAAGATTTGACGGAGCCGGAATACGCGAACCTGACGGTGGCTCCGAACCCGGCGACCTCCTCGCCGGGGCTGGCCTTTCTGCTGGCGACGCTGGCGCACTTCGGGGAGGATGGCTGGCAGGGGTACTGGGCCGACCTGCGCGAGAATGGGGTGCTGGTGACGGCTGGCTGGAGCGAGGCGTATTTCGATAACTTCACGGCGGGCGGGGGCGAGGGCAGCTATCCCATCGTGGTGAGCTACGCAAGCAGCCCACCTGCCGCAGAGGGAGCGACAGCGGCGGTGACGAGCGACGAGAGTTGTTTCCGGCAAATCGAGTTCGCGGGGGTGCTGCGTAACGGGAAGCACGCGGAACTGGCGCAGGCGTTCGTTGACTTTATGTTAACTCCTGAGTTCCAGGAGGACTTGCCGGAGCAGATGTTCGTCTTCCCGGTGGTCGAGGGAACGGCGCTGCCGGAGAGTTTCCAGCAGTGGGCGCAGGTTCCTGAGAACCCCGCCGAGGTGGACCCGGCGTTCATCGAGGCGAACCGCGACGCGCTCATCGCGGATTGGACGAACGTTGTGGTGCGATAGGAGAGTGGAGGGAGGGCGGTGTCACTGCAACCGCCTTCCCTCTCGTGCCCGTGAGACGTTGCTCAGGGTAAAGGCGGGTCAATGAGGCAGTTTCTTTTGTCTGCTCCCAAATTCATGGTTTTCGCAGTGCCCATAGCTTTCCTGGCTATTTTCTTTTTCTACCCCCTGCTCTCGATTTTCCAGGTAAGCTTCGCGCCCGGAGGGCAGCCTGACCTGAGCGGCTTCGTCGCCCTGGTGACGCGGCCTTACTACCGTGAGCTACTATGGTTCACGACGTGGCAGGCGGCACTCTCAACAGTGCTGACGCTGCTGGCGGGGATGCCTGCGGCCTACGCCTTCGCGCGCTTCAGCTTCCCCGGCAAGACGCTGCTGCGCGCTGTGCTGACGGTCCCCTTTGTAATGCCGACGGTGGTCGTCGCCACCGCGTTTCTAGCGCTGCTGGGGCCGCGTGGCAGCCTGAACGGGCTGCTGACGGTGCTCTTTGGCCCAGACGCGCCCGCCGTGAATCTCCAGCACACGGTCACGCTCATTCTGCTGGCGCATGTCTTCTACAACATTGCCATCGTGATTCGCGTCGTGGGCGGCTTCTGGGCCAATCTGGACCCTCAATTGGAAGAGGCGGCGATGGTGCTCGGCGCGCGCCCGCGCCAGCTTTTCCGCGAGGTGACGTTGCCACTCCTGATGCCCGCCATCGGCGCGGCGGCGCTGCTCATCTTTCTCTTCACGTTCAGCAGCTTTGGGGTGGTCCTGCTGCTTGGTGGCGTGCGCTATGCGACGATAGAGGTGGAGATTTACCAGCAGGCCGTCAACCTCTTCAACCTGCCCCTCGCGGCCTCGTTGAGCTTGGTGCAGATGGTCTTCACCTTCCTGCTGATGTGGCTCTACACCGGGGTGCAGGCGCGGGCGACAGTGCCGCTGAACCTGCGCTCGCAGGTCGCTGTGCAGAAGCCCGCGCGAACCGCGCGTCAGCGTTTCTTCCTGCTGGCGGCGCTCGGCCTGCCTGCGCTCTTCGTGCTCGCGCCGCTGACGGCCCTGGTGGAGCGGAGCCTGAGCGTTGGCGGTGAATGGACGTTGCAATACTACCTGACGCTCAGTGAGGCGCAACGGCGGAGCATCTTCGCCGTCTCGCCGCTCGTCGCGGTTCGCAACTCGGTTCTCTTCGCGCTGGCGACCACCGCCATCAGCGTCATTCTGGCGCTACTGAGCGCGTACCTGCTGGCCCCACGAAGAGGTGAGGGCAGGCGCGGCCTCTGGCGCAGGGTGCTGGACCCGCTCTTTCTCCTGCCGCTCGGCACGAGCGCGGTGACACTTGGGTTTGGGTACATCGTTGCGCTTGACGCGCCGCCGCTGAACCTGCGAACCTCCGCGCTGCTCGTCCCCATCGCGCACTCGCTGATTGCCTTCCCTTTTGTGCTCCGCAGCCTGCTCCCGACGCTACGGAGCATCAACCCGGCGCTGCGTGAGGCGGCGGCGGTGCTGGGCGCGCGCCCTCTGGGCCAGTTGCGGGAGGTTGACCTGCCCATCATCGCGCGCTCGCTGCTGGTGGGAGCGGTTTTCGCCTTTGCTATCAGCATGGGCGAGTTCGGGGCGACCTCGCTCATCTGGCGTCCAGAGTGGCCCACGCTGCCCATTGTCATCTTCCGCTTTCTGGGACAGCCGGGTGTTGCCAACTATGGCCGCGCACTCGCAATGAGCGTCATTCTTATGTCAACTACTGCCCTCGCGTTCATCCTCATCGAGCGTGTCAGGGTTGACGAGGGGAGTGAGTTCTGATGAACCCCTCTGCTCAGGCACCCTTGCTCTCGGCCCAAGGGTTGACCAAGGTGTACGATGAGGCGGTTGCGCTACGCAGCTTTTCTTTAGATGTATATGATGGACAGATTGTAAGCCTGCTTGGGCCGAGCGGTAGTGGGAAGAGTACCTTCCTGCGCTGCGTTGCAGGGCTGGAACTGCCGGAGCAGGGGCGCGTTCTGCTTCAGGGCAGGGACATTACAGCGATGCCTGCTTACGAGCGCGGGTTTGGGATGATGTTCCAGCAGTTCGCTCTCTTCCCGCATCGCACGGTAGCGGAAAACGTGGCGTTCGGCCTGAAGATGCAGGGTGTCACAGTGGGGGAGCAGCGGCGAAGAGTGGCGGAGATGCTGGAACTGGTGGGGCTTCAGGGTTACGGCGCGAGGAGCGTCTTCGAGTTGAGCGGCGGGGAGCAACAGCGCGTGGCGCTGGCCCGCAGCCTCGCGCCCAGCCCGCGTCTCCTGATGCTGGACGAGCCGCTAGGTTCGCTGGACCGCACGCTGCGGGAGCGATTGGTGGACGAACTGAGGGCAATTTTGACCCACATCGGCATCACGGCACTGTACGTGACACACGATCAGCAGGAGGCGTTCGCCATCAGTGACCGCCTCGTGTTGATGAATCGTGGCGAGAGGGTGCAGGAGGGAGCGCCCGTAGAGGTGTATCGCCACCCTGGGAGCCGCTTCGTCGCGGAATTCTTTGGTCTCAGGAATGTCTTGCCTGTACTTTCGGCGCGACAGTCACTTGATTCAACGGAACAGTGGTTGGTTGAAACGCCTGTAGGTTCTCTTCAACTAACCACCGCGTCTGCGCCCACCTCTCTGCTGGTGATTCGCCCTGAAGCGGCACGATTGGCGAGTGATGGAGACCCAAATCTGCTCGTGGGTACTGTCAAAGAGCTTTCATTCAGGGGTAGCCACTACCGTCTGGTGACGCGGCACGGCGAGAATACGCTTCTGGAATGGGAACTGAGCACCCCAGAGCAAGAGTTGCCCCTTGTGGGCGATACGGTGTGCCTCTCGCTGCACCCCAGTGCATTGACATTCCTCAACGCTACCTGACTACCCCTCGGTGTTGGCAGACCAGTAGTAGCCCTGATTCCAGCCTGATTTTCACCTGCGCGCGCTCCATCTCGTTGCTAACGCCGCGCGTGTGCCCCCAATGAAGTGTTTCCTGGTTCAATTCCCAGTGCATTCCCTCTGTTTCGACCCCCACGGCGTCGCCGCCCCAGGGTAGAAGTGAGACCGTTTGCCCCACTTCACCCACTATAGCCAATTCACGCGAGACGAGGTAGATGTGTTCTTCACCGTTTATCGCTTCAACTTGTAGGCCCGCCTCGTGTGCCAGCGTGAGCGCGGAGAGGTTAGCGACCGTATGGTCTATGCGGTGGCCGGTGAGGCCGATGCAGAGTATGGCCCGCGCCCCGGCGGAGATGGCGTGCTCGACACCCAGTTCAAAGTCCGTTGCATTCTTGTCGCGTGGGAACTGTTTTCGCGGTACTCCGTTCGCCTCCAGCCACTGCTGGAGATGGTTTGGAAGTGAGTCACTGTCGCCGATGAGCAGGTGAGGAACCACCTTTAGCTCCCACGCGGCACGAGTGCCACCATTTACGGCTACAAAGTAGTCACCTTTGTGCAGGAGCGAGCGCGTGTAGTCAGGTAAGGGTAACTCTCCGTTGGCGAAGAGGACGAAGCGGCGAGATGGAGTGGAGTTCAATACTGAGTCCTTCCTGATGTTTCATGTGAAACATTCTTGATGGCGCAGGAGCCATGTTTCACGTGAAACAAAAAGAGCCGAGCCTAAGCCCGGCTCTTCCCATACTCTTTACTAGCGACCCGCGCCAATGTGCATGGGCATGATGACGTGAGTAAAGCCTTCGCCACCCACGGCGCGAATAAGGCCCGGCGTGCTGGCCGAGGTAGTTTCGAGCGCCACTTGCGCGCTATGAAGCACTCCCAGAACATCTATCAGGTACTTGGCGTTGAACGCGACTTCCATGCCTTCGCCCTCAACCGCCGCGACCAACTCTTCTACGTTCTCGCCTAATTCTGTCGCCTGGGCGCTCAGTGTCAACTGGCCCGGCGTCCCCGGCTCCGTGTCGCTAATCTGTATCCGAATGATGTTCGCCGCGTCACGCGCGAAGATGTGGGCACGCCGCACCGCCTTCAGCAGTTGTGAGGTGTCTACTATCGTGCGCGTGCCGAACGATTTGGGGATGAGACGCGACACATCCGGGAAATTGCCCTCGATGAGCTGAGAGACGAGGTCAATGTTTTCCAGGTGGAAGAGAATTTGGTTACGGTTGGGCGTAACCGTTATCTGAACTGGCTCCTCAGAGTCGCCGATGATGCGTCCGAGTTCAGTTAGAGCGCGGGACGGAACGATGACGTGCGTCGGGTGCGCGAGGGGGTGTTCAAGATGGGCAGAACGGACGGAGAGACGAAAGCCGTCCGCCGCCGCCATCGTCAACTGGTCCTCTTTGAAGTCCATAGAGACACCCGTAAGGATGGGGCGGCTCTCGTCGGTCGCGGCAGAAAAGCTCACCTGTTCTATCATCTCTCGCAAGAGAGGAGCCGAAACCTGGATGGTTTCGCCCTCCGTTGCGGTGGGAATGATGGGGAATTCAGTGGCGTCTATCCCCTTGATAACCGAGTCCACCGAGGCACAGTGGTACTGTACCTCGTGGCCGCGCTCTTTCAGTACGAGGCTGATGCGCTCCGGGGGGCTTTGGTTCACGAGGTCCGAGAAGACCTTAGAAGGCAGCGTAGTTTCACCCTGCTCCTCCACCTTGGCCTCCACCCAGGTCGTGATGCCGATTTCAAGGTTAGTAGCGGCGAGCTTGAGCGCCCCATTATCCGTGCCGATATAGATGTTACTGAGGACGGGGAGGGTCGAGCGGCTGGCAACGGCCCGGTTGACGATGCTCAGGCCGCGTGCCAGTTTATCTTGCATACAGGAAACGCGCATACGCGAGACTCCTTAACCATGTAGGGGTAGCTAGACTACCTTATCTTAAAGTCGGCTCGTGTCAAACTTACCACGCGGCACTAGCTTGACATAATGATGTAGCTGGCAGATGCATCAGCGACTGGGTCTCTGGCCTCGTTCCTCTGCGCGCCGGAGGCGGCTCCGCAAGAAGATGCTGGGCGTCAACCGCAGGGAAGCGCCCGGCACCTGCAACAGCCCATCGGCGCGGGCAAGCAGGGCGGCAGGTATCAGCCGCTTCATGGCTCCCAGGCGGAAAAAGCTCACGCCCCGCTCAGTCTCGACCTCGAACCCTGAAGCCTGCAACTCCTGCCGGACGTGGCGCGGATGATGGTCAATGTTCAGGGGCACAAACTCGAAGGGTTCCGCCGAGAAGGGATTTTCGCCAGGCTTTCCCCTGCCAAGCGCGTATCGCAGAATCGCCTTCGCGTTGCGCTTGTTGGCAAACTCCGTGACGTAGCACCCGCCACGCTTCGTAATCCGCGCAATCTCGCGCAGGGCCGCTCCTAAATCCTTGAGGTGATGCAGCACGCGCACCGTCACAACCGTATCGAAGTGGTCAGTAGGGAAAGGCAGGCGATAGATGTCACCCTGCACGAAGACGAAGCGGGGGTCATGGCCCCAGCGCGCCCGCGCCTGCTGGAGCTGCGTGTGGGCATAATCCACCAGGACAATCTCATCGTAGCCCAGGTACAAATCGCCGAGCCGCCCCGCGCCCGCGCCAATCTCCACGATGCGCCGCCCCGTTTTGGGCACCATCGCAGTGAGGGCGATGCGTTCCGCCTGGTCCTCATAGGCGCGGTTCGCCGTCCAGAAGCTCTGTTGATAGTCCGACCCCTCGTAATCTATGCGAGGAACCGCGTTGATGCTCTTCTCCATGCCCACGCTTCTATCCTGCCTCTACTCAGTTATCCTGCATTCCGTCTCTCGTATCACTCCGAAACGAGGTTGTCATAAATGCTCTGCAAATCTTCATCGTTCTCGAAGTGGATGACGAGGTGCCCGCCATTCTTGAGTCGCTTCATCTCGACGCGCGTGCCCAGGACGCTGGTGAACTGCCGGATAAGTTCGCGGTCATGGATGGTGAGGCTCTTCTCAGGCGAGGCAGGCTCCCGCTGCGGCGCGAGAAGCTGGCGCACCAACTCCTCCGCCTGCCGCACAGTCATTTCGCGCCGGATAACCGTCTCCGCCGCGCCCATCATCTCGGAGGCCGAGGGCAGCGCCAGCAGTGCCCGCGCGTGCCCCTCGCTCAACTTGCCCGCCCGCACAAAATCCTGCACTGGCTCCGGCAGCCTGAGCAGCCGCATTGTGTTGGCGACAGCCGTGCGGCTCTTCCCGACGCGCTCCGCGATGTCGTTCTGCGTCATGTTGCTGAAATCGGACATCTGCTGGTAGGCCGCTGCCTCTTCCATCGCGTTAAGGTCCGCGCGCTGGATGTTCTCGATGATGGCGAGTTCCAGCATCTCCCGCTCCGTCGCCTCTTTGATGACGACGGGCACCCGTTCCAGCCCCGCGCGCTTCGCCGCGCGCCAGCGCCGCTCCCCCGCAATCAACTGAAAGCGTTCGCCAATCGCGCCTTCCTCGATCTGCGTCACGATGAGCGGCTGGATGACGCCGTGCTCGCGGATGGAAGTCGCCAACTCGTCAAGTCGCTCCTCTTCCATCTGCGTGCGTGGCTGATAGGGGTTCGGGAGAATGCTGTCCACCGGCACCTCGCGGAAGCCGCTCCCTCTGGAACGAGCCTCGCGGGGCGGCTCCTCGCCCCCTAACAGGCTGTCGTCAGGCGCGCTCTCGGCGCTGGGGAAGAGTGCCCCCAGCCCCTGACCCAATCCTCGGCGCTTGTTGTTACGGCTGCCCATTCGCGCCCTCTCCTCGCTCTATCACCTCTCTGGCAAGCGCCGCGTACCCCTCCGCGCCCGTCGAGCGCGGGTCCAACTCGAAGACCGTGCTCCCGTGGCTCGGTGCCTCGCTCAGGCGCACGTTGCGCGGGATGTGCGTGCGGAAGACCTGATTCGGGAAGTGCCTGCGGAGTTCCGCCGCCACGTCCGCCGCGAGGTTCGTTCGCGCGTCGTACATCGTGAGCAGCATCCCCAGAATCTCCAGATTAGGATTCAGATGCTCCTTCACCAGCGTCAGGGTGTTGATGAGTTGCGACAGCCCTTCCAGCGCGAGGTACTCGGCCTGCACGGGCACGATAACGCCGTGCGCCGCCGTCAGGGCGTTGACCGTCAGCAGCCCCAGGCTCGGCGGGGGGTCGAGCATGATGTAGTCGTAGCGCTCCTTCACGCGGTGGAGCGCCCGGTTCAGCAACTGCTCGCGCGCCAGCATGTTCACCATCTCGACCTCGGCCCCGGCCAACTCCCGGATAGCCGGAATCAGGTCCAGGTTCAGCCGCGTCGTGTGGACGGTTACATCCTGAATAGTCTTGCGCCCTATCAGAACATTGTACACCGACTGCTCTACCTCGTCGCGGCGGTAGCCCAGGTGGCTCGTGGCGTTCGCCTGCGGGTCCAGGTCAATCAGCAGCACGCGCTTGCCCGTCGCGGCGAGCGCCGCCCCCAGGTTCACGGCGGTAGTTGTTTTGCCAACACCACCCTTTTGGTTCGCCATAGCGACGATGTAAGCCATTTCTTACTCACTTACATGGTGCGGGAGCGGGAAAAGCTGCTCCAAGTTTGGGTTGCTGGACCTATCCCTCTCATCTCCAGACTATCGCTCTTCCATTTTCTATCACTATACTTGGTTCTCGGCAATTTAACATAATCAAACCTGAGATACGCCTGCATCGCGGGACCAGTCGGCTGATGAAAGTTGAAAAGTAATCAGGCGAAAGGCCGTTGAAGTGCGCTTTAGCGTACTTATGCTTTCAGCCTGGGGTTTCAACCCCTGGCGTTCCCTCGTTAGTCCGCCGCGCCAGCCACGCCTCCACCGCTTCACGCGCCGGAATGCCTGCCGGGCCAACCGCCTCGATAGAGAATGAGGCTACCGCGTTGGCGAAAGCCGCCGCCTCCAACGGGTTGCCCGTCTCCCGCAGCCACGTAAAAAAGGCCGCTGCGAACACGTCCCCCGCCCCTGTTGGGTCCACGACCTCCGCCGGACGCGCGGGCATCGGGCGTACCGTCTCCTCCCGGTAGATGACCGCCCCCTCGCCCGCCTGCGTCACCACCGCCAGCGGCACGGCGGAAATCAACTCCCGCATCGCCTCCGGGTCGTGGCCCACGTCCTCCGCGCTGAAGACCATCACATCCACCGCCTCCAGCGCCTGCCGAATCGCAGAAGAGATAACGGGCCGCACCTCGCCGCTCTCGTCCCACGCGCGGAGCCACCCCTGCGGCGTCACGCAGACGAGGGAGTGCGCGAGTTGTGCGGCGAGGGCGGGGTCCACCTCCTGCGCGATGGGTGCCAGATGAACCACAGGCGCGTGCCGCCATTCCTCCGGCACGTCCGTCAATGATAGCGGCTCCGCGACGTGGCGGAGAAACTGCTGGCGGTCATTGCCCAGGTAACGATTCTCGAAGGTCGTCGCCTGCTCCGTCGGCAGGATGTGAAGCGCCACGTCCGGCAGCGCCGCGCGAATCTCAGCCTCCAGTCGGGCGGGTGCCCGCGTCACCAACCCCACGCGTTGCCCCAATCGCTGTGCCGTCACCGAGGCGTAGAGCGCCGTTCCTCCCAGCATCGTTCCGGCAGGCGTCACGTCCTGTGTGAGATGGCCGATAAGGAGGTAGTCAATTGCCAAAGCTGCCCCGGCTTTCCACGCCGCTCCTTCGAGTCCCGACCAACCGCACCGTCCGGCATGATGGCGCGATTGTAACATAAAGTGGCAGCCAACGAAAGAGCCTTGCCGCGCGAACAGGGCTGTGTCAAAATCGCACAACCTGTAATCTAGCTTCCTGCTACGTAGAAGCTATTTGTTGCCATACTGGCCTTTTCAACCCGCCAGTACTGGCCGATACTGGCCGATACTGGCCGATACTGGCCTTAACCATCCTGCCCGGTTTCTGCGGGGCGGCTGGCTGATACAACAGCAGCCCCGTTCGAGGTGCCGGAACGGGGCTGCTGTGGAGGGAACCGCCTTATATCAGGTGGGTTCAGCTATTTCTCAACTCTCGTTGCCTGACCCACCTGGAACTGCGCGGCGCGCTGCTTGTAATAGGCGGCGGTCTCTTCCGGTGTCATATCCTTGATGGCTTCCAAGTCCGGCAGAGTGATGATGAGCGGTGATAATCTACTCACTCGCAAATGTAATCAACTTTTCACAACCGTTGGTGGTCGTCGGTAGTCCATCGTCGGTCGTCAGCCGTTCATTCCCTCAACCCGCCACCGCCGCCTCGCCCGCCATCATTAGCCCGATACTCTCCACATCCGCGCCCTCGGCGGGCATGATGCCCATGATGCGCCCCTCGTACAGCACCGCCACGCGGTCCGAGAGCGCGAGCAGTTCATCCAGATCTTCCGAGATGAGCAGAACCGCCGCGCCCGCGCCGCGCTGCGTCAGAAGATGCCGCTGCACCGTCTCCGTCGCGCCCACGTCCAGGCCGCGCGTCGGGTGAACCGCCACCAGCAGGCTGTGCGGCGCGTCAATCTCGCGCGCCAGAATCGCCTTCTGGAGATTGCCACCGCTCAACATGCGGATGGGCGTGTCGGCGTCCGGCGTCGCGATGCGGAACGCCTCAATCAGGCGGCGCGCATAGCCCGCGATGGAGGTGAACGAGAGGAACTGCCCGCGCGAGAGCGGCGGTTGGCGGAAGCCCTTCATGATGAGGTTGTCGGCAACCGTCAGATTGCCCGCCGCCCCGACAGCCATCCGGTCGGCGGGCACGTAGCTGATGCCCGCGCGGATAGCGTCGAGCGGCGAGTGGTTGGTCATCTCCCGCCCATTGACGTAGAGCTGCCCCTTGCTGATAGGGCGCAGCCCCGTAATCGCCTCGGCTAACTCCTGCTGACCGTTGCCCGCTACCCCCGCGATGCCCACAATCTCGCCTGCCCGAACATCCAGGTCGAGGCCGCGCAGGGCGGGCAGCCCCTTGTCGTTCCTCGCGTGTACCTCGCGGATGGAGAGGACCACTTCGCCCGGCGTGCTGGGCGGCTTGCCCAGGCGAAAGAGGAGGTCGCGTCCCACCATCTCGCGGGCCAGCGCCAGCTTCGTCGTGCTCGCCGTGTCGTGCGTCGCCGTGACCCTGCCGCCGCGCAGCACCGTCACGCGGTCAGCGAAACGCATCACCTCGTCCAGCTTGTGAGTGATGAAGATGATAGCCTTGCCCTCCGCCGCCATCCGGCGCAGCGTCTCGCCTAGCTCCTCCGATTCCTGCGGCGTCAGCACGGCGGTTGGCTCATCGAGGATGAGCAGATCGGCCCCGCGATAGAGCAGCTTCAGAATCTCGACGCGCTGCTGCTCGCCGACCGAGAGTTGCCAGACGGGGGTCTCCGGCTCCACGCGCAGGCCATACTGCTGGCCGAGCGCCCGTATCCGTGCCCCAACGGCCTCCCTGTCGAGCACGAAGGCGGCGTCATCCAGCCCCAGGATGACGTTCTCGGCAACCGTCATCGGCGCGACGAGAGTAAAGTGCTGGTGGACCATGCCGATGCCCAGGTCGAAGGCCGCGCGGGGCGAACCAATCTCGGCGGGCCTGCCGCGCCAGAAAAGCTGTCCCTCGTCCGGGCGGTAGAGGCCCGCGAGGGTGTACATGAGGGTAGACTTGCCCGCACCGTTCTCGCCCAGCAGCGCGTGAATCTCGCCGGGGTAGACCGCGAGGCTCACGTCCTGATTGGCAATGACGCCCGGAAAGCGCTTGGTGATGCCGCGCATCTCCACAAGCGGCGCAGGGGCGGATTCGGTCTGTATCATAGAGCGAGTGTAGATGAAGGAGGAATGACGAAGGACGGGCACGGCGCGGGCGGTGCTCGTCCTTCGTCTGTTGCTTTATGGAGGCTAAGAGGCGGCAGGTTGAAACCTACCCCTATCCTACTCGGTGATGGTCCAGGCGGGAACCTTGTCGGTTTCTTCGCCCAGCCCTTCCGTCGCCTCCGCCGGGGCCTCACCAACGACGCCCTCCACGTACCACTGCATGGAGAGCAGTTCTTCATCGTTCAGGCAGCGGCCCTCCTCAATCACGAGCACGCCCGTGTTGGAGTTGATGGGGCCGCAGAAGACATCGGCGGTGCCCTCGCGGATGGCGGCATCCTGCGCCTCGATCAGGTCGGCGGCGCGGGCATCCACCATTGGGCTGAGGGGGGCGAGGTCTACGACTTCGGTGCCGTAGTAGGATTCGGTCTCATAGGTGCCGTCGAGCACGGCCTGAACGATGGGAATGTACTTCTCCTCCCACCGCCAGATGGGGCTGGTGAGGACCGTATCGCCGACGAACTCACGCATGTCCGAGTCGTAGCCGACGGAGACGGCCCCCGCCTCTGCCGCCGCCTCCTGCGGCTCGGTGGTGTCCTGGTGCTGGGTAATCACGTCCGCGCCCTGGTCGAGGAGGGCCTGCGCCGCCTCGCGCTCTTCAGGGGGGCCAAACCAGGTGTTGGTGTAGACGACGCGAACCTCGGCCTCCGGGTTCACGGAGCGGACGCCGAGGGTGAAGGCGTTGATGCCGCGCACCACTTCGGGGATGTTGAAGGCCGCGACGTACCCGATGACATTAGACTCGGTGGCGAGACCTGCCGCGATGCCGCTCAGATAGCGGGGGTTCTCCATGCGCCCGAAGACGGTGCTCACGTTGGGCGCAGTCTTGAAGCCGGAGATGTGGACAAACCAGGTGTTGGGGAACTCCTGCGCGACCTCAACGGTGGGGTCCATGTAGCCGAACGAGGTGGTGAAGATGAGGTGGTTGCCCTGCGACGCCAGGTCGCGGATGACGCGAGTCGCCTCCGGCCCCTCCGGTACACTCTCCACGAAGCTGGTTTCTACACTGTCCCCGAACTCCTCCTCGATGGCGAGGCGGGCCTGATCGTGCGCCCAGGTCCAGCCAAGGTCGCCGATGGGGGCGACGTAGAGGAAGGCGACGCGCAGGGGGTCGCCTTCTGCCAGTTCGATGACTGGCCCCGCGCCAGCGCTCTCCTCGGCTGCGGCGGTCGGCTCAGGTGCGGCTTCCCCTTCGGTGGCGGTGGTCGGCTCCGGTGCCGCCTCGTCGCCGCCAGTGGTTGGCCCTGCGGCGTTGTTACAGGCCACGAGGGCCATCGCCGCGACGAGCAGTAGGGCAAGGATTAGTCGGTTGATGCGTCTCATGTTCTCTCTCCTCCTGATGTGACGTGGGTCAAACAAAGGAACGCCCTTGTCCCGCACGGCCCGTATGGAAAGAGGCGTTGGCCTCTAGTTGACTGGGGTGGTGGCTTCCCCGTCAAGGTGGAGCACCGCGACCTGCTCACCGTGACGTTCTTCGCCTGTGGGCTGGAAGCCCAGCTTGCGGTAGAACCCTTCCGGGCTGCCCTCGCCCGGAACGTAGGCAAGGTCCAGCACAGTTGCGCCGGGGCGCGTTTTCACGTACTCGACCAGTTGCTCGATAGCCTGCCTGCCGAACCCCTTGCCCTGATGGTCCGCGCCAATCATGAAGCGCCAAAGGTAATATCTGGGTTCGTCCGGGTCTTCATAGAGCATGACGAAGCCGACCGGAGTCTCATCGGCGTAGACGGCGCGGAACCATGCTTGGGGTTCATAGTACGCCTGCGCGATGGAGATGGCATTGTTGGCAACGAAGCGTGTCTGGTTCTCCGCGACCTTGAGGCGGAGGACGGGGCGCAGGTTGTCGGAAGTGACCTCGCGCAGCGTCACCGTCGCATCGGGGCCGGGGGCAGGAGGCGTGGGTGCAGCCTCCCTCGGCGCGGGTTCCGCCTCGTTGGTTTTCTTCTCTGCGGCGGGCGGCGGAGCGGGTTCGTCGGTGAGGGGCATCCGGGCAATCAGTTCGTCCTCGTCCTTCTCACCTGTTGGAACGAAGCCCTGCTTGAGGTAGAACCCTTCAGGGCTGCCCTCGCCAGGGACGTAGCTGACGAGGAGTTCACGCGCGCCCGGACGGGTTTTGACGTACTCCACGAGCCGCTGGATCGCCTGTTTGCCGTAGCCTTTGCCCTGGTGCTCGGCTCCAATCATGAAGCGCCAGAGGAAATATTCGGGTTTGTCGGGGTCATCGGAGAGCATGATGAAGCCAACGGGCGTCTCGTCGGCATAGACGCCGCGAAACCACGCTTTGGGTTCATAGTACGCCTGGGCGATGGAGACGGCGTTGGTGGCGACGAAGTGGGTCTGATTGTCGGCCACTTTCATATCAATGAAGGAAACCACCGTCTCCTGCGAGAGTTCGCGGAGGGTGACGGTGGCGTCGGGGCCGGGGGTTGGAGGAGTGTCAGACATCGCAAAGGTTCCTATAGGGTTCCCGCAACAAGGGCGGCGGCAATCTCGTTGTGGCGCTCGGCGACGCGGCCCAACTCCCAGCCCAATAGCTCGCCGTTGTCCACCAGCAGGCGGCCATTGACCATGACGAGGTCGGCCTTGCGCGGGTAGCAGAAGACAAGCGCGGCAACGGGGTCGTGAGGCGCGGCCCCGGCGTAGTCGAGCGCGTCGAGGCGGAAGCCGATGATGTCCGCGGCCATGCCGGGGGCGAGCGCGCCGATGTCGTCCCGGCCCAGGACGGCGGCCCCGCCGAGAGTGCCGATTTCCAGAGCCTCGCGGGCGGTCATGGCGTCGGGTTGGCCGAGCACGCGCTGGAGGAGCATCGCCTGCCGCGCCTCGGCTAAAAGGTGGCCGGAGTCATTGGAGGCGGAGCCGTCCACGCCGAGGGAGACCTTCACGCCCGCGTCGCGCATGGCGCGGATGGGGGCGATGCCACTGGCGAGGCGCATGTTGCTGCTGGGGCAGTGGCTCATGCCCGTGCCCGTCAGGGCCATGCGGGCAATCTCGTCGGGGTTGACGTGGACGGAGTGCGCCCACCAGACCTCGGAGCCTGTCCAGCCGAGGGATTCGGCGTAGTCGGCGGGACGGAGGCCGAAGTGTTCGAGGCAGAAGTGCTCCTCGTCGAGTGTTTCGGCGAGGTGGGTGTGCAAGCCGACGCCGTAGCTGCGGGCGAGGGCGGCGCTCTCGCGCATCAGGTCGGGCGTGACGGAGAAGGGAGAGCAGGGGGAGACGCCGACGCGGACCATGCCGAAGCGGTCGGCCTCGTGGAAGGTTTCGATGGCACGCTGGGTCTCGCGGAGGATGGTGGCCTCGTCCTCGGTCACGCGGTCGGGTGGGAGGCCACCCTGGCTCTCACCGAGGCTCATGGAGCCGCGCGTGGGGTGGAAGCGGATGCCGAGTTCCTGGGCAGCGCGAATCTCGTCCCCGATGGTGCAGTCGTTGGGGTAGAGGTAGAGGTGGTCGGCGGCGGTGGTGCAGCCGCTGAGGAGGAGTTCGGCCAGGCCGGTGAGGGCGCTGACGTAGACGGCCTCGCTCGTGAGGTTGGCCCAGATGGGATAGTGGGTGACGAGCCAGTCGAAGAGCTTGGCGTTCTGGGCGGCGGGAACGGCGCGGGTGAGCGATTGATAGAGGTGGTGGTGCGTGTTGACGAGGCCCGGCATTAGGAGCATGTTGCGGGCGTCGGTGATACGGTCGGCCTGGTCTTCCCATTCGGGGAGGAGGTCGGCGGTGGGGCCGACGGCGATGATTTCACGGTCGCGGACGACGAGTGCGCCGTCGGGTATCTCGCGGCGCTGCTCGTCCATGGTGAGGACGAGGGCGGCGTTGCGAAAGAGGCGAAGGGCCATGCGGGTTCCCCTGACAGGTTGTGTGTGGCGCGATTATAACCCCGTGTGAGCGGGCGGCAACCGAGGGGAGGGGAATGCGTGGACGGTGGACGGTGGACGGTGTAACGGCCAAGGGCGCGGGTGTGAGGGACAGGCGGTTGATAAAGACCCCCACATTTCCCCACATTTGAATTGTTTTTAGCGGGGTGCGAGAGGGCGGAGAGGGGAAGTTGACGATAAAGATATGTACATTTATTGACATCGAAAATATGCATGTCATGTTTCAGGCGACGGCCAACAGAGATGGGGTGGACATGGAGGGCCGAAAATGCCCCACATTGGTGCTTTACATCGAGGCTGTAGTGGATGACATTCGAGCGTGGGGTGGTGGCGTGGTGAGCAGGAAGCGTGCGTGTACCATGCAGGGAGCGAACGGGAAACGGAGATTTCACCACAAAGGCACAAAGGACACAGAGAACGGACACAAAGGGAGAAATATCAACAGTAGGCGCTTTAGGCGAGAACGTCACAGAGGACGACATTGTCTACTCCTGAGTTTCAAGGGAAAGCGAGTGAATCGAGAGGGAGTATTATAGTAGAATATTGGTGCTGCGTCAAGGGTCAAATTGGAACTTTCAGGAGAGGTGAAGGAAGTGTAAGGCTGGGAGTTCGCGTTGGATGGGCATGGTTCCCGGCTTCTGCTCAGGGGCGCGCATTGACAAGGTTGGTGCTGCTTTCTATGCTTCCATCAGGAAGTCAATGCTGATGATGAGGCTTCAGAAGACTTGGGCGATAGTTGAGGCGAGGGAGGATGGGTGCGAAGCGGGGTTCTGGGGTTGCTGTTCGCATGTATGATGGTCGGTTTAGGGGCTTGCAGCGCGTCCTCAGGCGGGCCTGACGTGGCGGAGCGGGAACTGAGTGTCTTTGCGGCGGCTTCGCTTCGAGAGGCGTTCGAGGAGATGGGGGCGCAGTTCGAGGGGGCGAACGCGGGGGTGAGGGTGGTGTTCAACTTCGCGGGGTCGCAGCAGTTGGCGCAGCAGATTGGACAGGGCGCTCCGGCGGATGTGTTTGCGTCGGCGAACCAGGCACAGATGGATGAGGTGATAGCGACGGGGGACGTGGCGAGCGGGACGGAGCAGGTGTTCGCGCGCAACCAACTGGTGGTCATCTATCCGGCTGATAACCCGGCGAATCTTCAGGGCTTACAGGATCTGGCGAGGCCGGGGGTACGGCTGGTGCTGGCGGCGGCGGAGGTGCCAGTGGGGCAGTACACGATGGAGTTTTTGGAGAAGGCGAGCACGGAGGCAGCGTTCGGGGAGGGGTTCCGGGAGGGCGTGTTGGGAAACGTGGCGTCATACGAGGAGAATGTGCGGGCGGTGTTGAGCAAGGTGGCGCTGGGCGAGGCGGACGCGGGCATCGTGTACACGTCAGACGTGGCGGGGAAGGCGAGTGAGATAGGACGAATCGAGATTCCGGCAGCGTTGAATACGATTGCGGAGTACCCGATTGCGGCGATTCAGGGGGCGGGGCAGGAGGAACTGGCACGGCGGTTCATCGAATACGTGTTGTCGGAGGAGGGGCAGGCGGTGCTGGCGCGGTATGGGTTCATTCCGGTCGAGGGCGGAAGCTAGAGAGTGAGGCGGATAGTGGAGGCGGCATTGGCGCGGGAGGAGCAGGCGCGACGGGGAGGCGGGACGTGGCAGGGGTGGCGGGAGAACGGGGCGCTGCTGGCGGCGAGCCTGCCGCTGCTGCTCTTCCTGGCGCTGCCGCTGGTGGCGCTGGTGCTGCGCGTCTCGCCCGCGAACGTGCTGGCGAATGTGATGGACCGGACGGTGGCGCAGGCAATCGGGTTGAGCATGGTGACGACTGCCATCACGACGGTGGTGACGATTGCGGCGGGGACGCCAATTGCGTACCTGCTGGCGCGGCGGCGCTTCCGGGGGTGGGCGGCGGTGGACACACTGATTGACCTGCCGATGGTGCTGCCGCCATCGGTGGCGGGAATCGCGCTGCTGGTGGCGTTCGGGCGGCGAGGGCTGCTCGGCCCGGTGCTGACGGACTTGGGAATCGAGGTGGCGTTCACGCAGGCGGCGGTGGTGCTGGCGCAGACTTTCGTGGCCGCGCCGTTTTACGTGAAGGCGGCGATGGTGGGGTTCGCGGGGGTGGAGCGGGAGTTGGAGCAGGCGGCGGCGCTGGATGGGGCGTCGGGGCGGCAGGTGTTCCGGTATGTGACGCTGCCACTGTCGGGAACGGCGCTGGTGGGCGGGGCGGTGATGACGTGGGCGCGGGCGCTTGGGGAGTTCGGGGCGACGATTATCTTCGCGGGCAATTTTCCGGGGCGGACGCAGACGATGCCGCTCGCCATCTACCTGGGGTTCGAGATGGAGTTGAACGTGGCCTTGACGCTGGCGGTGATTCTGCTGGCGCTGTCGTTCGCGGTGCTGTTCGTGGTGAAGGGGGTGTTGAGGCAGCATCTGGCGGTGCTGTGATGGGGCGACGACGGACGACCGACGACCGACGACCGCTAACGGATTACGGCATAACGCACCAACAGTAGGCACTTTAGGCGAAGGCGCACCAACGGTAGGCACTTCAGGTGAAGACGCAAGGGGATTTTAGGTTATGTATCTACTTGATTCCATCCTGCTGCACAGCGCGAGAGGGCGCATCCGGTGTGCGCCCTCTCGCGTCTTGATTGACAGGGTGTGTTACTACCGGGCGTGAGGCCGTAACCCACGCGTAAGAATTGCAGGGTAGTTTCAGGGGAACGAGAACCTATCAAATCGTTGGCGGTCGTCGGTCGTCATTCGTCGGTCGTCGTCAGGAGGGTACCATGAGCCGACAGACGATTCTGGTGGTGGAGGATGAACCGAGCATCGGGGAGGTGGTGAGCCTCTACCTGGAGCGGGCGGGGTATCAGGTGACAACGGCGCGGGACGGGCAGGTCGCGCTCGATTACCTGTCCAATCACCTGCCGGACCTCGTGGTGCTGGACCTGATGCTGCCCAAGGTGGGTGGGCTGGAAATCACGCGCTGGCTGCGGATGCACGGCGACACGCCCATCATCATGCTGACGGCACGGCGCGAGGAGGCGGATCGCATCGCGGGGCTGGAGATGGGCGCTGACGATTACGTGGTGAAGCCTTTCAGCCCGCAGGAGTTGGTGAGCCGCGTGCGGGCAGTGCTGCGGCGGACGCGCGGCTCGCTGCCCGGTACCAATGAAAGCCCTCTCGCTTTCGACGGGCTGACGATTGACCCGCAGACCCGCCTCGTGAGCGTGGACGGGCAGGAGCGGACGCTGACGGCGAAGGAGTTCGACCTGCTGTGGGTGCTGGCGCGGCACCCCCGGCAGGTCTTCACGCGGGACCAACTGCTGGACATGGTGTGGGGCGTGGCGGAGTACGTTGACCCCAGTACGGTCACGGTTCACATTCGCCGCCTGCGCGAGAAAATCGAGCCGGACCCCTCCACGCCGCGCCACATTCAGACGGTGTGGGGCGTGGGGTATCGGTTTGAGCCGTAGGCGGACGGCGGACGGTAGACGGTGGACGAAGGACGGAGGACGGAGGACGGGAGATGGAAGGTTCGAGAGGTTATAGGCAACCCATGCCGATGCTGCCTCTGCGGTTCGTGGGGGGGGTGCTGCTGGCGCTGATTGGGGCGCTGCTCTTTTTCTACGTCCTGATGCAGCCGCCGACTAACGAGATGTGGCTGATGGCGCTCTTCCTGGCGGGGACGGCGGTCATCTCCATTGTGGCGGGGTACGGGGCCTATCGGCTGGGCTGGATACGCCACTCGCCGCACGTTAGCTGGACGCTACTGGGCGGCTACGCGCTGTCGAGCCTGCTCACCTTCCTGAACGTGTGGGTGACGGCGCGGCTGATGTTCGCCAGCCAGCACGACCTGCTGCTGGCGACGGTGCTGCTCCTCTTCGCGGGGGGCATCGCCATGTCGCTGGGCTACTTCCTCTCCGCCGCGCTGACGGCGAACATTACGGCGCTGAACCAGGCGGCGCGGCAGATTGCCGAGGGCGACCTTCACGTTCGGGTTCCGGCGAGCGGGCGGGACGAGGTGGCGGCGCTGGCGCACACGTTCAACGAGATGGCGACCCAGTTGGAAGGGGCGGCGCGGAAGCAGCAGGAGTTGGAGACGATGCGCCGCGACCTGATCGCCTGGGTGGGGCACGACCTGCGGACGCCGCTCGCCTCGATTCGCGCGATTGTGGAGGCGCTGGCGGATGGCGTGGTGGAGGAGCCTGCCGCCGTCGAGCGCTACCTTCACACGGCGCAGCGCGACATTCGCTCGCTGTCGCTGCTGATTGATGACCTGTTCGAGATGGCGCAGTTAGACGCGGGTGGGCTGCCCCTGGAGAAGCAGCCTAATTCACTGGCGGACCTGATTTCGGACAGCATCGAGAGCTTCTCGGCGATTGCGGTGCGCCGGGAGGTGCGGTTGGAGGGGGCTGTCGCGCCGGACGTGGACCCCGTGCTGCTGGACGCGCGCATGGTGGGGCGCGTGCTCTCGAACCTGCTGAACAACGCGCTGCGGCACACGCCATCGGGCGGGGCGGTGGAGGTGCGGGCGAGCCGCGAGGGGGCGGGGGTGCTGGTGGAGGTGATGGATACGGGCGAGGGTATCAGCGCGGAGGACCTACCGTTTGTCTTCGAGCAGTTCTATCGCGGGGAGAAGTCACGCAGCCGGGCGACGGGCGGTTCGGGATTGGGGCTAGCCATCTCGAAGCGCATCGTGGAGGCACACGGCGGGCGAATCGAGGTGGAGAGCGCGACGGGGGAGGGGACGCGGATTGCCTTTACGCTGCCGCACTAGGACCGATGACCGACGACCGACGGCCGACGACCGACGACCGCTAACGGCAACGGATGGGTGGGTGTCAAAGCGGGTGGAGGGTCCAGGGCCGCGTTATGTGAAGCAATGCCAACAAATGCCAACATTTGAGGACGATAGATGTTGGCATTGCTTGACATAAAGTTTAGAATAGGGGCGAGTCATAGCTTGTGAGATGGTGATGCGGCCTCTTGCGGCAATAAGGCTCGTGCGCGGAATGTGAGTATAATGTGGCCCTCTGCCATACCGGAGGGCTCCGGTGATTAGAGAGTGAGGCGCGTAGCATGGTATGCCCCTAGCATGCTACGCGCCTTTGCTTTTGTCAGGCCGCGTTTCGATTCTGGTTCCTCGTCGTTCCCCCTTCGTTCCGCATTCCGCATTCCGCATTCCGCATTCAGTAGTTCCAACGTACCGTACAAATTGGCGATTTGTCCCGTTAAACTATGAAGGCTGCCCGGAGTGGCAGTAGCTGTTGTTTGAATTGTCTATCGCGCGTGTGATACCCGCCTCATGCGCCGCATTTGTGTTCGCGTACACGATACGAGTTAGCCCATGCAAACCACCATGAAGCCAATTCAGAAGTCCGGGGCGATGGAGATGATTGTCGCCGCGATGCCTCTCGTCACCATCGCGCTGGTACTCTACTCTATCTATTTTGTTTTCCAGGCATCGGAGCGGCACGAGAGATTAATCCTGCTGACGGACCGGATAGCGCTGAACGTGAGCGAGTCGCACCGCGCCCTCGAAGAAGGGGTGATGGGCGACGAGGCGATTAGCGTGGAGCGTGACGTGTACGCTCCTCTGGACGAGGCCCTGCTAGTCGCCGGGGCGATGCGGCGCGGCGGGCAGACACCATTGGGGGCGGTGGAAGCGGTTCCAGACCCCGCGCTGCGCCAGACACTGGGAGAGATTGAAGCAGGGCTTCATACCCTGCGCCAGATGAGCACGGCGCGCTGGAACAACCCCGCGAGCAGCCAGCCGGGAAGCGACGGCGACCAAGCTTACGACGCGGTTCTTGACGAGGTTATGGCACTCACGGAGGCGAGCGTTGACGCCAGAGATGCCCACCTGGACCGCGATTATACCTGGATGCTGGGCATGGGGGGCGGCATCACGCTCCTCCTCGCCTTTCTTTTTGGGGGCATGATTGCGGTTGAATTCGGCAAGCGGCGCTCTCTGGCGGCGAAGGAGGCCGAAGCGGTCCAGGAGCGCAAGCTGCTGCGTACCCTGATAGACAACGTGCCCGACTACATGTACGTGAAGGATACCGAGAGCCGCTTCATCCTCGCCAATCAGGCGACGGCGGCGGTGATGGGGGCGTCGGCGGACGAGTTGACAGGGCACACTGACGCGGATTTCTTCCCCCCGGCGCTTGCCGAGCAATACCGCGCGGACGAGGAGCGCGTGGTCCAATCAGGCGAGGCCATGCTGAACCGCGAGGAGGTAGTGCTGGACCCGCAGGGGAACTATCGCTGGACGCTAACGACGAAGGCACCAGTCTACAACGGAGAGGGCGAGGTTGTGGGGCTGGTGGGCGTAGGGCGTGACGTTTCCGAGCGTAAAAAGGGGAACGAGGAGCGCGCCCGCCTCGCGGCTATCGTGGAATCGTCCGACGACGCCATCCTGAGCAAGACGCTGGACGGCATCATTACGAGTTGGAATAGAGGAGCGGAACGGCTCTTCGGCTATTCCGCCGGGGAGATTGTTGGTCGGCCCGCCACGCTGCTCACCTCGCCTGACCGACCGAATGAAGAGCCGGAGATTCTGGCGAAAATCGCGCGTGGCGAGCACATCCACCACTACGAGACGGTGCGCGTGACGAAGGATGGCCGGGCGGTGAACGTTTCTCTGACCATCTCGCCCCTGCGGGACGCTCTGGGGCAGATTACCGGGGCGTCGTCCATCGCGCGCGACATTACCCGCCGGAAGGCCGCCGAAGCAAAGCTGCGCGAGCGCGAGGCACACTATCGCAGCCTCATCGAGACCTCGCCCGACGCCATCACCCTGCTCGACCTGGAGGCTAACATCATCCTCTGCAACGAGCAGGCTGCCCTGATGAACGGGTACGAGAGCATCGAGGCGATGATCGGCAAGAGTGGCTTTGAATGCGTCGCCCCGGAGGACCGCGAGCGCGCGCTTGGGAGCCTGAGCCAGATTTACTCTGAAGGTGTTGTGCGAGACGTTCAGTACAACGTGCTCCGGCAGGATGGGAGCCGCCTTCCTATCGAGGCCAACGCCTCGCTGGTCGTGGGGCAGGACGGCAAACCGACTACCATTCTTACGATTGCGCGCGACATCAGCGAGCGGAGGCGGGCCGAGGAGGCGCTGCGCCAGCAGAACGAGGTGCTGGCGACCCTGCACGAGACCTCGCTGGGAATGATGAACCGGCTGGAAGGCGGGGAGTTGCTGGAAGCCATCATCGCGCGGGCGGCGCAACTGATAGGCGCGGCCAATGGCTTCATCTATCTCGTCGAGACGGAAGAGGAGATGGAGGTCAAGGCGGGCGTCGGCGCGATAA
The DNA here is from genome assembly GCA_036386615.1 of Ardenticatenaceae bacterium. Classification (GTDB taxonomy): domain Bacteria; phylum Chloroflexota; class Anaerolineae; order Ardenticatenales; family Ardenticatenaceae; genus DASVVH01. The sequence goes on along the minus strand of DASVVH010000324.1, from coordinate 5,434 downwards.
GCCACTACATCGGCTACCGTCTCAAGAAGGGCGTGGGGCTGAACGGCAAAGTGTGGGAAACGGGCCAGCCGCTGGTTGTCAATGATTATGACGAGTGGGCCGGGCACCTGCCGGGGTTCGACCAGCACATCATGCACGCGGCCATCGGTGTGCCCCTGCATTACGGGGGTGAGATTCTGGGGGTCATCGGCCTGAGCCACGCCGAGCCACATCTCCAGTTCGGGAGCGCGGAGCTTGACAGGCTCACGCAGTTCGCGCAGTTGGCCGCCATCGCGCTGGACAACGCCCAGCTCTACTCGTCGGCGCAGCAGGAGTTGCGCGAGCGGCGGCAGATGGAGGAGGCGCTGCGCCAGAGCGAAGAGCAGTTCCGCTCCCTCGTCGAGACGACGACGGAGTGGATCTGGGCGATGGACGAGGAGAGCCGCTTTACTTACAGCAACCCCGCCGTCACGGCGATTCTGGGCTACGCGCCGGAGGAGCTTGTCGGGAAAACCGCTCTGGACTTGATGCACGAAGAAGACCGGCGCACCATGCAGACCATATTCCCGAAGCTGGTGGCGGCCCGGCGGGGCTGGACTGGCCTCGTCGTCAGGTTCTGTCACAAAGAGGGTGGGTACCGCTACCTGGAGAGCAACAGCACGCCCATCAAGGGCGCGGATGGCCGGATTGTCGGCTTTCGCGGGGCCGACCGCGACGTGACGGCCCGCCGCCGCTCGGAGGCGGCGCTGCGAGAGGCGAACGAGCGCTTCCAGGTGGTGGCCCGCGCCACGAACGATGCCGTCTGGGACTGGAACCTGGAAACGGACCACCTCTGGTGGAATGAAGGGATTCAGATTCTCTTCGGCTACCCGGCAGCCGAGGTGCAGCCGGACATTCACTGGTGGTCCAACCTGATTCACCCGGAGGACGTGGAGAGAATCGAGGCCAGTCTTCAGCTTCTCATGGAGAGTGGCGAGCAGATGTGGTCCAACGAGTACCGTCTGCGCCGCTACGATGGCTCCTACGCCTACGTGCTGGATCGCGGCTACGTCATCCACGACGAGCACGCCAGGGCCGTTCGCATGATTGGCTCCCTGCTGGACCTTACCGAGCGCAAGGAGGTTGAGACCGAGCTTCAGCGTGCCAAGGAGGCTGCCGAGGCGGGGAACCACGCCAAGTCCGAGTTCCTGGCGAACATGAGCCACGAGATTCGCACGCCGATGAATGGCGTCATCGGCATGGCGGGGCTGCTGCTCGACACGAACCTGGACCTTGAACAGCGCAAGTATGCCGAGACGGTGCGCCTCTCGGCGGAGCGGCTGCTGACCATCATCAATGACATCCTCGACTTCTCGAAAATCGAGGCGGGCAAGCTGGACCTGGAGACCAATGCCTTCGAGGTGCGCGCCGTCATCGAGGAGGTCGCCGACCTGTTCGCGGAGGCGGCGCAGGTGAAGGGTCTCGAACTCGCCAGCCGCGTCGAGCACGAGGTTCCGGCGATGCTGCGGGGCGATCCGGGGCGGCTGCGGCAGGTGCTCCTGAACCTCGTCGGCAACGCTGTGAAGTTCACGGAGGCGGGCGAGGTCGTCCTGCGCTGCGGCCTTGTGAAGGTGTCGGGCGGGCACGCGGTCATCCGCTTCGAGGTGAGCGACACGGGCATCGGCATCACGGCGGCGGAGTGCGCGCGGCTCTTCAAGCCCTTCATGCAGGCCGACTCCTCGACCACGCGGCAGTACGGCGGGACGGGGCTGGGGCTTGCCATCTCCAAACAACTGGTCGCGCTGATGGACGGCGAGATTGGCGTCACGAGCGAGAAGAACCTGGGCAGCATTTTCTGGTTCACCGTCCCCCTGGAAACGGTAGTGGACTTGCAACCATCCCTTCAAGCGAACCTGTCGCCCGTTCAGCTTCCGGGGCTGCGCGTCCTCGTGGTGGACGACAACGCCACCAACCGCGAGATTCTGCATCATCAGGTGACGGGTTGGGGAATGCGGAACGGCAGCGCCGGAGACGCGCCTTACGCGCTGGAGATGCTGCGCGCCGCCGCCACGCGCGGCGAACCTTACGACATGGCGATTCTGGATATGCAGATGCCGGAGATGGACGGCCTGGAACTGGCGCGCCGCATCAAGGCCGACCCGACGCTGGCCTCCACCCGGCTCGTCATGCTCAGTTCGGTGGCGCAGCGCGGCATGGCGCGTGAGGCCGCGAAGGCTGAAATCGCGGCCTACCTGACCAAGCCCGTCCGCCAGGCCGAGTTGTACAACTGCCTCGTGCAGGTGATGAACGATCAGGGAGAGGGTATATTGGCCCCGCCGCCCAGCGAGCCGTCCGCGCAGCCCGCGCCCATTCAGGGGCACATCCGCCTCCTCGTGGCCGAGGACAACGTCGTGAACCAGACGGTGGCAGAGCGGATGCTGGAGAAGCGTGGGTACCGGGTGGACGTGGTGGCGAATGGCCTGGAAGCGCTGGAGGCGCTGGCGCAGATTCCCTACGCGGCGGTGCTGATGGATTGTCAGATGCCGGAGATGGATGGCTACGAGGCGACGATGGAGATTCGCAGGTACGAGGGGACGGAGCGCCGCACGCCCATCATCGCCATGACCGCCCACGCCATGCAGGGGGACCGGGAAAAGTGCCTCGCGGCGGGCATGGACGATTACCTCACGAAGCCCGTCCGGGCCGAGGAGCTTGAAGCGGTGCTGGCGCGCTGGGTGCCGCGCCCGGCGGTGGAGCGGAGCGAACCGCCGCCTCTTGGCAGCGCGTCTGAGCCGCCGGAGGAGCCGCTGGACCAGAGCGTGCTAGACGGCCTCCGCGAACTGACCGGAGAGGGCGAGCCGGACATCCTGATTGAACTGGTGGACATCTTCCTGACCGACGCGGCGGAGCGCATGGTCCTGCTACGAGATGCCATCACGCGGGGTGACGCGAACACGCTTGAGCGGGTCGCGCACTCGCTCAAGGGGAGTTCCGCCAATTTCGGCGCGCGGCGGATGTCCCGCCTCTGCTTGGAGCTTGAGCAGCTAGGCAAGCAGGGTGAGATAATGTCAGTGCCGGAGCTATTCGCCCGGCTCGAACTGGAATGGCAGCGCGTGGGCGTGGCACTGCGCGCGGAATTATTGGAAAGTGCAGCATGAGAGTATTAATCGCCGAGGATGATACCTCCTCCCGCATCATTTTGCAGAGGGCCGTCGAGCAGCTAGGGCACGAGTGTGTGGCGGCGAAAGATGGCATCGAGGCGTGGCGACTCGTCCGCGAGGCCCCCGTAGATGTTATCATCACCGACTGGATGATGCCCGGCATGGACGGGATGGAACTGTGCCGCCGCGTGCGCGAGGAGCCGCGGCGGACCTACACCTACGTCATCTTCCTGACGGCGCTGGCTGACCGGGAGCACCTGCTGCGCGGCATCCGCGCTGGGGCCGACGACTACCTTCCCAAGCCGCTTGACCGGAACGAGTTACAGGTCCGGCTGCTGGTGGCGGCGCGCGTCACCACCCTGCACCAGCGTTTCATCGAGCAGAACGGCGAACTCGAAAGGTTGAACCTTCAACTGCACGACCAGGCCCGGCGCGACCACCTGACCAACCTGGGCAACCGCCTGCGGCTTCAGGAGGAGTTGGCCTCGTTGGTCGGGCGCGTGGCACGCTACGGCCACTGCTATTGCGCGGTCCTCGTGGACGTGGACCACTTCAAACTCTACAACGACCATTACGGCCACGCGGCGGGGGACGCGGTGCTTCGCACCCTCGCCGATTCGCTGCAAAAACACAACCGCACGGGCGATGCCGCCTATCGCTATGGCGGCGAAGAGTTTCTCATCGTGCTGCCGGAGCAGACGCTTGACCGCGCCGCCATCGCGGTGGAGCGGCTGCGGCAGGCGGTTCAGGCGCTGGCAATCGCTCACGATGGGAACCACCTTTCGGGCGTCGTCACCATCAGCGCGGGCATCTCCATCATGGAGCCGGGCGACAACAAGAGCGTGGAGACGTGGCTGAAGGAGGCCGACCTGGCGCTCTATCAGGCGAAGCACATGGGCCGCAACCGCGTAGTGGTCTACGGCTCGTCGGAAGCCAGCACTGCACCCCGGAATGAGCAGGTAGAGGCGACCCTGCTCCCCTCTACCCACTAATGTAGAAAGTTTCGGGAGGGGATTGACGCCTCTCGGAAACGCTCTATACTGGCCTCAACTATACGGGGAGTAAACGCCCTCTTTCTCGCTCATCGTGCCTCGTCATCCTTCATCCCGCGCTCATCCAACTCGACTCCGCCAGACCTCGCGCTCCCCAGCCCCACGCCGACACCTATCCATCACACGCACTCCCTCGCCGATGCCCTATCGCCCCGTCACGCGGGGCACAGGAGGACAAAGAGCGTGAAAATCCTCTACATCTTGCCTGTTCTGGTGCTGCTGGCTGCCCTGGCCGCGTGCTCGGAGGCCGCGCCGCCCGTAGCCGTCACCGTTGCCGAGATATGCCAGCAGGCGGCAGGCACCAGAGTTGTCGCGGAAGGCCATCTCGCGCTGCCCACCTTCATGACCTGCACGGAAGGCCAGTGCCAGATTAGCTTTTATGATGAAACCGACAGTGTATTTGTCGAGTTCGTGGCGAGTGACACCCCCGGCAACAACGGCCTGCAAATGCCGCCCGACCCCTATACGGAAGACAATCTCAGTGTCGTTCTGGCTGACGGCACGACGGCTGACCGAAACACCCTCGTCAGGATTACGGGTCCGGTCAGGAAGCCCTCGGATAACGTCTGCTATCTCGACGTGCATACGGTTGAGAGGCAGTGAGCATGCTTTAGTGTCTATCCGTAAAATCATGTAGTAGCTCTGTCACGCAGGTGTTGGAGGCGACAGCAAGCGAACCACCTCCCCTTGTCATGCTGAACGCAGTGAAGCATCCACCCAGCATGCTGCCCCTATACAGGCGATTGCAGGAGCATCGAGCATTTTACGCATAGAGACTTAAGTGATTCTGTCGTGGGGCTGCTGTATAAGAGACAGATAAACCCCTCTCGACCCCCACGGAGCGATAGATGGACAGTACCACGCGAGCACACCTGGATTACCTTCGCTCTGACGATAAAGCGTTGCAGAACAGCGCCTTTACCTACCTTATCGAAGCGACCGACAAGCCCGTGGACTGGGCTTACGAGGCGTGGGATGAACTGGTGGCGACCTTGAGTCACGGAGACAATAGGCAGCGAGCGATTGCATCTCCGGTGCTTTGCAACCTGAGCGGGAGCGACCCGGAGAACCGGATGCTCAAGGACTTCGAGGCGCTGCTGGCCGTGACGAGGGACGAAAGATTCGTCACGGCGCGGCATTGCATGCAATCCATCTGGAAGGTTGGCCTCGCGGGAAAGCAGCAACAGCAGAGAGTGGTGGAGGGTCTTGAGGGGCGGTTCAGGGATTGCGCCACCGAGAAGAACGGCACCCTTATCCGCTACG
>DASVVH010000323.1:0-10224 GCA_036386615.1 Ardenticatenaceae bacterium | reverse complement strand
GAGACGGAGACCAGCACCGAGGAGCAGCCCCTCGTCGAGGGCGCGCCGCTCCCTCCCGGCCCCATCCAGGAGGTTCCCGTCAGCCCCGCCCCTGTCGGCGAGGCGAGCACCGGCGTCCCGGCGGGCGAAGTGCTCGCGGATGAGTCCCCTGCTGGCCCCCTCGCCCCGGAAGACGAGACCCCGACTGCCGGACTTGAAAGCTAAATTCGTGATGTGTGCAAGGGGCGCGGTGGATTCTCTCCACGCGCCCCTCGCGTCGTTTTAGGCTGAACGAGGAGATTCCCTATGCTTCAAGCGGTACAGAACGCCTTCCGCTTGCCTGACCTGCGCGCCAAGATTCTGACGACGCTGGGTATCCTGATGGTCTACCGCCTGGTGGCGCACATCCCCGTACCCGGTGTGGACCAGAACGCCCTCGAAGCGTTCTTTGCGAACAACGCTCTGGGCCAGTTCTACAACCTGCTCTCCGGTGGTGCCCTCGCCAACTTCTCCATCCTGGCGCTCGGCGTCTATCCTTACATCACCGCCTCCATTATCTTCCAGCTGATTACGCCGCTCGTTCCCCAGTTGGAAGAACTCTCCAAAGAGGGCGAGCAGGGCCGCGCCAAACTCAACCAGTACCAGTACTGGGCCACCGTGCCCCTCGCCTTCCTGACGGGCATCGGCCAGATTGCCATCATGCAGCAGGCCGAAGTCTTCACCAACTTCGGGTTGAACCTCGCCTCCATCGCCACGCTCTTCGCCCTCACGGCGGGCACCATGTTCGCCGTCTGGCTTGGCGACCTCATCACCGAGCGCGGCATCGGCAACGGCGTCTCCATCATCATCTTCGGTGGCATTCTCGCGGGTGCCCCGCAGACCCTCGCGCAGCTCTCGCGCGCGCCGGTGCAACTGGTGCTCTTCATCCTCATCATGATTTTGACGGTCTTCGTCATCGTCCTCATTCAGGAAGGGCAGCGCCGCGTCCCCGTCCAGTATGGCAAGCAGGTGCGTGGCCGGAGCATGGTTGGCGGCCAGAGCAGCCACATCCCCCTGCGCGTCAACGCGTCGGGCATGATTCCCATCATCTTCGCCCAGTCCATCCTGATTTTCCCCGGCATCCTGGCGAGCTACTTCACGGCGGTGGACAACGTCACCGTGCGCTCCCTGGCGACCAACGTCGCCAACTTCTTCAGCGCCAACTCGCCCTTCTACTGGATTGCCTACTTCGTCATGGTCGTCGGCTTCACCTACTTCTACACCGATGTCGTCTTCCGCCAGCAGAACCTGCCGGAGATGCTTCGCCGCCAGGGTGGCTTCATTCCCGGCATTCGTCCGGGCCGCCCCACCGCCGACCACCTGAACCGCACCATGATGCGTATCACCCTCGTCGGTGCCCTCTTCCTCGGTGGGATTGCCATTCTCCCCTGGTTGGTCAGCGTCATCCTGCGCCCCTTCGGCATCGTCATTGACCCTGGGCAGGAGAGCGGCTTCATCATCTCCAGCGTCGGCCTCCTCATCGTCGTCGGCGTCGTGCTCGACACCATGAAGCAGCTAGAGGCCCAGCTTACGATGCGCCACTACGAAGGCTTCATCCGCCGCTAACCGGAGCCACTGGCACGCTTTAGGCGATTCCTGCCGGAATAAGTACACTAGATGCAGGTCACGAAGGATGGACCGTTCAATGTCCATCCTTTGTCTTTCATCCTTGGCTCAACAGTACAACTGTATCACCTACACGGCTCCGGCGTCTGCGTAGGCGGACGCCCGGCTGCAAGCCTTTAGCAGCGACTTTTGCGGAGCATCCTTTAGGGCAGTCGCGCCCCGCCTGCATCAGTTCTATTATTGAGCCTCGTCCTTCGTCTTTATCAAGGAGCACCGACCGTGACAATGCTGTCACCCTCACCTATCTATATCGTTCTGTTCGGCGCGCAGGGATCGGGCAAAGGCACCCAGGCCCGCCTCATCCAGGACCACCACAACATCCCCCAGGTTGCCACCGGAGACCTCTTCCGCTTCAACATCGGCAACCAGACCGACCTCGGCAAGCTTGCCAAGGGCTACATGGATCGCGGCGAACTCGTGCCCGACAGCGTCACCAACGACATGGTGCGTGACCGCCTCTCCCACGAAGATGCCCGTAACGGCGTCGTCTTTGATGGCTACCCCCGCAACATCGCCCAGGCCCAGGCCCTTGAAGCGCTGCTCGCCGAATCAGGTGCCCGCGTCAATCAGGCCATCTACATCAAAGTCGAAGAGGATGAGTTGATGCGCCGCCTCACCGGACGCCGCGTCTGCAAGGATTGCCAGGCCACCTTCCACATAGTCTTCAGCCCTCCCGCCCAGGAGGGAATCTGTGACCGTTGCGGCGGCACCCTCTACCAGCGCAACGACGACGCTGACGAAGCGGCCCTTCACCGCCGCCTCCAGATTTACTTTGAGGAAACCACCCCCGTCATCGAGTGGTACGATTCTCAGGGCCTCCTCGCCGCCGTAGACGGCCAGCAGCGCATCGAAATCGTCAACCAATCCATTCAGGAACTCGTCATCGCCCACCGTCCCGTCATGTAACGACAGATGCGAGATAGGCAATACTCCCATCGCGGCATCTCATCAATGTCCGCCTTCTGCCGTTATCCCGCATCCTGCATCTCGCATCCCGTATCTTGTAACCCATGATTGTACTCAAATCCCCGCGCGAAATCGCCCTCATGCGCGAGGCCGGGCGTGTCGTCGCCGAGACCCACGAACTCGTCAAAGAGCACCTCCGCCCCGGCCTCACCACCAAAGAACTTGATACCCTCATCGAATGCTACATCCGCAAGCGTGGGGGCGTCCCCAGCTTCAAGGGCTACCTCGGCTTTCCCGCCAGCGCCTGCATCTCCATCAACGAGGAGTTGGTGCATGGCATCCCCAGCCCGCGCCGTTTTGAAGAGGGCGACATCGTCTCCGTAGACATCGGTGTCATCCTCAAAGGTTATCACGGTGACTCCGCCTGGAGCTACGGCATCGGCCAGATAAGCGAGGAGGCCCAGCGTCTCTTTGAAGTCACCGAACGCTCCCTCTACGTCGGCATCGAGCAGGCCCGCGAGGGCAAGCGCCTCAGCGACATCGGCCACGCCATCCAATCCTACGTCGAGGACGCGGGCCTCCACGTCGTCCGCGAGTACGTCGGGCACGGCATCGGGCGCAAGATGCACGAGGAGCCGCAGATTCCCAACTTCGGCGACCCCGGACGCGGCCCACGCCTCCGCAGTGGCATGACCCTCGCCATCGAGCCGATGGTCCAGGTCGGCACCTGGCAGACCGAGGCCCTTGACGACGGCTGGACCGTCATCAGCGCTGACCGCTCCCCCACCGCCCACTTCGAGCACACCGTCGCCATCACCCACGATGGTCCCATGATTCTCACCCTGCTATAATACGGCACCAGGGAATTGAGAAAGAGGTGAAGAGACGTGATCCAAAAGGAGCTAGTAGAAACCCTCCGGGCGCTCAATCGTGCCGACAAGCTTCACGTCATGCAACTTCTTGTCTCCGAGTTGGCACGGGAAGAGATAGACCTTATTCAACCGGGCCTCGATTACCCTGTCTGGTCTCCGTATGCCGCATTTGAAGCCGGAGATGCCATGCTAGAAGTGCTCGCAGCCGAAGCTCAGGATCATGCGTAATCCCGAACGCTATCCCTTCATCGTAGCGGATACGATGCTGGGAGAAGCAAGTCTTCGACCTTATCTTCCCCTCACGCTCGCCTATGGAGATGAGTCAGTTCCGACGGCGGGTTTACTGGACACTGGGGCTACCGTAAATGTTCTGCCTTATCAAATTGGTGTCCAGTTAGGGGGAGAGTGGGAACAGCAGACGACGCAGCTTCGGCTGACGGGCAATCTTGCTCAAGTTGAGGCACGCGCGCTTGTTGTCTCGGCAACCGTAGCACAGTTTGAACCTGTACGCCTGGTATTTGCTTGGACTCAGGCGACAGACATCCCTTTATTGCTAGGGCAGATCAACTTCTTTATGGAGTTTGATGTATGTTTCTATCGTTCTCAACTTGTCTTTGAAGTGCAACCTAAAGAAGTGGCTTCCTGAACCTCTCTCGCTCATATCGAGCACACCGTTGCTAGATCGTTCCACCACCTTAACGATGCGAACTAACACATGATGTGCAATATCTGTGGGAAAGAGGGTGTGCGTATTCGCTACGTATCGCGCAGCTATGGCAAGGGAGACGATTTGCTCGTCATTGAGAACGTGCCCATTCTGAGTTGCCCGCACTGTGGCGAAAGCTACCTAACGGCAGAAACCTTGCACGAGATTGAGCGCATAAAGCGAGACCGCAGGAGCCTGGCAGTCGAGCGCCCCGTAGCGGTAGCTAGCTTCGCTACAGCCTCCTTTGCTTGACGCGCTGGTATAACTCTGGTTATACTCTCCTCATGAAAACCGCAGTCTCTATCCCCAACCCCATCTTTGAGGCCGCCAAGCAGTTGGCCCAGCAACTTGGTATCTCCCGTAGTGAACTCTACTCTACTGCCCTCGCTGCCTACGTTGAAGAGCATCACGAAGAGTATGTCACTGAGCGTCTAAACCAGCTTTACTCAGAGGAAGACTCCTCCCTGGACCCGGTCATGCAACAGTTGCAGGCACGTTCCCTCCCCCATGAGGAGTGGTAGTGCAGCGCGGCTCAGTCTGGTGGGCCTCCCTTCCTGAACCTGTCGGCTCCATGCCCGGTTATCGTCGCCCCATTCTTATAGTTCAGGCCAACTCCTTCAATCGTACAACCTCAACACCGTAGTCGTAGTGGTACTCACCTCAAATCTCAGGCTTGCGACGGCTCCTGGCAATGTTCTCCTGTCGGCCCACAATACTGGCCTTCCAAAAGACTCTGTAGCGAATGTATCGCAACTGCTCACCGTTGATAAATCCATGCTGACGGACTACGTTGGACAATTACCATCTACCAAATTGAGCCAGGTAGAAGTAGGATTGCGGTTGGTGCTATCGCTATAGTTGACCTTGAATAGGAGCCTCAACTGAACGTCATCAACATCAGCAGCCTTAGACCGCCCAGTGGGGGTGCCGCTCGATTCGAGGGAGTGCATTATGGAGCAAACGCTTCTTGCTTCGTCGTAACCAGTGCTCCCGGTCAGGGTGCCGATAAACATCGCCACCCTTATGAGGAGATCTTCGTCATTCTCGACGGCGACATCGAAGTCATTGTTGACGGCGAGAGCCAGATGGTAGGAAGCGGTAGCATCACCATCATTCCCCCTAACACCTGGCATGAATTCAAGAACCGCTCTGACCACGCCGCGCTCATGGTCAACATTCACCCCGTGCCAGCCATGATTCAAGAAGATTGGAATTAGCGAAAGCTTCTCTCCTTGAAGAGGTCAGAATAACTCTCAGTCCTCCCCCTTCCCTGCCATCCCTCAGAGACCGCAAGAACCAAGTTTCTAAAAAAGCTGGACTTCGCGCCTGCCTTGTGATATACTCTCCCTATTCTGTTTAGCCTTGTCCATCACTTGAAACTCAGGAGTAGACAATGTTTCGCCTCGTCGCCGTCCCTCCGTCCCGCTTCTCGCGCCCCCTGTATCGAACCTGCGCGGTTGCTGCTCGAAACTCACCCACCCCGCGCTCGACTGTCATGCACCTCAGCCGTGATGTAAGGCACCAAAATAGCCCTTTTTCGGCCCTCCACGCCCCCTCCGTCTCTGTTGGCAACCTTGCCGAACATGACATGCATATTCTCGATGTCAATAAATGTACATATCTTTATGGTCAACTTCCATCCTCTGCCTTCTGGCGCGCCACGAGAACCAATTCAAATGTGGGGAATATGGGGGACTTCGGGGCCGTTCAGGCGAGCGCTGCGGCAGCCACGTATGGCACCGTCTGCGGCCCTTCCGGCAGCACGGCCACGCGGCTATCAGGCCCATAGCGGTCCAGCAACTCCGCTAGCGTCGCTTCAATGTCGTCAGTGGGAGTCAGCATCGCGTTCCGTACCGTCTCCGCGTCCAACCCTGAGTAGAGGTACACCTGTGCCTTGCGCTGCACCAGCGCCTGAGACTGCGCCTGCCACTGGTCATGCATCGCGAAGCCCGGCTCCTCGATCATCGTCAGCAGTTCCTGGGCGCTCTGCCGCATCGCCAGCAACTCCTTATAGTTCCCGTGACTGGGCAGCCCGTCGCTGCATTCCGCGACCGCGATAATCGCGCCGCCCGGCCTGACGATGCGTGCCGCCGCGCTCATTCCCTTCACCGTCTGGTACACGTTCTGGTCGAGCGGGTAGCCGCTGTTGGTCGTAATAACGATGTCGAACGGGGCCTCGACGGGGCGCGTCGCGTGCCGTGCCACGAAGCGGCAGCCAACCTCGTGCGCCTGGAGATAGTCTCCGGCCCATAACCCTGTAATCTGCCGACTCGCATTCACCGCCACGTTCACCATGAACTGCGGGGGTGCCATCGCCACCGCCTCGCGAAGCTCGCCCTGCACCGGGTTCTCGTCCAGTTGTGCCCAGGTCGAGCGCGGGTCGCCAATCATCCGCGCGTTGTGCAGGTGCATGATGGTTCGGATGCCTGCCAGCGCGGGCACGACTCCCTTCGGCCCGCCGCTAAAGCCCGCGAAGAAATGCGGCTCGATGAAGCCCGTCACCACGCGCACGTCCGCGCGCAGGTACTCGTTGTTCATCCACACCTCGCCGCCGTAGCTCGTGCGGCCCAGGTGCGTCAGCGTCGAATCATCGAAGGCGTCGTGGTTGACGATACGAACCGTATCAACAACCTCTTTGCCGAGCATCTGCACCAACTCGTCGCGGGTGTTGGCCCGGTGCGAGCCTGTCCCGTTGAGGATGACAAAGTTCTCGCGCGGGACGTGCGCCAACTCCCGCATAATCCAGGGGACCAGCCGTTCGCTCGGCGAGGGGCGCGTGCCGTCGGCAATGACGATGGCGACTATATCCGACGACTGGGCCTGCTCGCGGAGCGGGGCGGCTCCAATCGGGTCGCGCACCGCCGCCTCGAACGCGCCATGCTCGTCCGGCAACCCCGGCAACGGTTCGGGCCGGATGATCGTTGCGTCATCGGGAACGTTGACCGTCACGCGGCCCCGTCCATACGCTAGCGCTACCTGCATGGTGTGCTCCCCGCCCACTTAGCCCCGATAGGGTTCCAGAGCGCCCTCGTCGAAGCGCAATCCGGTGCCCGGCACTTCCGTTGGGCGCACGTTGCCGTTGACCACCTGCTGCGGCTCCTGAAGGTACGGGTCCAGCGCGAAGGCGTGCTTCTCCAGGTAGACCGGGTTGCGCGAGGCGCACAGCAGGTGCGCGCTCAACTCGTCGGTGTAGTGGCTGCTCGTCTTCAGTCCGGCGGCGTCGGCCATCTTCAGCGCCTCCATCGAAGCCGTGATGCCGCCGTTCGTCACCGGGTCAATCTGCACAACCTCCACCGCCTGCTCGACCACGTAGCGCCGAAACTCGTGGACCGAGTGCAGGCTCTCGCCGATGGCAATTGGCACGTCCAACTCGCGCGCCAGCCGGGCGTGGCCGGGCACGTCCTCTGGAATGGTCGGCTCCTCGTACCAGTAAAGGTTGAACTGTTCGAGCCGCCGCCCGCGCTCCAGCGCCTCGTTGGTGCTCCACGACATATTCGCGTCCACCATCAGGTCAACATCGTCCCCGATGAGATTCCTGACGGCCCCGACCCGCGCCTCGTCATCCTCCGGGTTGGGGCGTCCAACCTTCACCTTGACGCCGCGAAAGCCGCGCCCCAGGAAGTGCTCCGTCTGCTTCAGCAGTTCATCCAGCGGCTTGGGCAGGTCCACGCCGGAGCCGTAGGCGGGAATCTCCCGTGCCTCCGCGCCCAGTAGCGCGTAGAGCGGCTTCTGCTCGCGCAAGCCGTACAGGTCCCAGAGCGCGATGTCCACCGCCGCGATGGCGAACGCGGCCAGCCCGCCGCGCCCGACGTAGAGCAGGCGCTGGTTCATTAGCTCCCACAGGCCCCGAATGTCTGCCGCGTTCTGCCCGATGAGCAGGGGCGCGAGGTCGTGGTCAATCAGCGCTTGAATACCGCGCCCGCCGCGCCCGATGGTGTAGGTATAGCCGTGACCCTCCAGCCCCTCGGCGTAAAGCTTCAGGGTGATAACTTCCTCGGAGTTGAGAATGCCGTGCCCCGCGTCCCCAACCGCTTCCAGTGGCAGGCGGTAATACTCCGTCTCGATGTGCTCTATCTTCATACATGTATCCTTGTGGTATGTTGTGCCCTATGACTCTTCGCCTCGTTGCAGGCGCTCCACGAGTCGTTCGGCGGCCCGCATGCAGAGCGCCCACATCGTCAGTGTCGGGTTGACGCCGTGACAGGTGGGAAAGACCGCCGTGCCAAAGACGTACAGCCCCGGTGTGTCGTGAACGCGCAGATCGGGGTTGACAACGGACCCGGCAGGGTCTTCGCCCATGCGGCAGCCGCCAAGCTCGTGGCTGCTCACGACGCCGCCGAAGCGCGGCCCGCGCCACGTCTTGGTCGCGCCCATCTCGCGCAGGATTTCCTCGGCCTTCCCCTCCATGAACTCTGCCACGCGATGCTCGTTCTCCTGCAAATCGTAGGTAATCCGCAGGACAGGCAAGCCGAGGCCGCTCCGGTCACGGTGGCGCGGGTCCAGATCGAGGTAGTTGGCGTGGTAGGAGAGCGCGTCCGGTTGCAGGCGCACGGCGGCCATGTGCTGCCACTCGCGGAGGTGGTCTTTGTACGGCTTGCCCCAGCGCGGCAGGTCGGATGGCAGGTTCTCTCGGCTGATTTGAATCGGCAGACGCTGGTTCTCGATGTTCGGCGCGGCCCCACCGATAAAGCCGTGCGCCGCCGAGTCGAAGTCCTCGGAGATGAAGTCGTCCAGGCTCCACATCTGCGCCGCCGGGCCAGTGTGCGCGTTGAAGACGATGTCGGGGAAGAAACCCGACACGTCCGACCACATCTTGGTCATGATGTGCTTGCCGACCTGACCCGTGTTGTTGCCAAGGCCATTTGGGTGGCGCTCGTCGCCCGAAAGCAGCAGTAGCCGCACGTTCTCGAAGGTGTAGCTGCACAGGATGACCGTGCGTGCCTCCTGCACCTGCCAGTTTCCGGCGGCGTCCAGGTATTCCACACCATTTGCGTGCCCCTCGCCGTCAGTAAGCACGCGAGTGACACGACAGTGAGTTCGCAGGTCAAAGTTCCCGGTGCCCAGCGCCTCCGGCACCCATGTCAGGCCGGGATACCACCGCTCGTCATTGAATGGCCCGAAGCCGCCACTCCACGCGCAGTAGGTGATGGCGGGGAAGCCGTTGTACGGTTCGCTGTTGACGGCAACGGGCGTCGGATAGGGATGCAGCCCCATCCCCTCCGTCGCCCTGCGGAAGACTTCTCCCATCGTGAAGGGGCGCACGGGCGGCAGGGGGTAGGGCCTGCTTCGGGGGACAAAAGGATTTGTCGTCCCGTCCCCCGCGACGCCGATGTGGTACTCGATTTCTGTGTAGTAAGGCTCTAACTCGTCATAGGTGATGGGCCAGTCCACCAGCGTGTGCCCCTCCGGCAGTCTCTTCTCGCCGAAGCTCTCGCGGACGTGCGTCAGATAGCGGAAGTGATGTGGGTGGCAGCGGCGGAGCGCGGCACCCCAGTGAATCACCGAGCCGCCCACGCTGTTCATCATCCGCCCCAGCGTGAAGGCCGCCTCGCGGGTCGGCGTGCCCTCGTTGCGCCGCCAGCGCGGGGTCTCGCTCAGGAACTTTGGCCCCATCCCACCCCGGCAGTAATAGGCGGAGCCTAACTCGTCGGGCACGAAGTCGCGCTTCGTGCGCCAGGGTCCAACTTCCAGACCCACGACCCGCAGGCCACTTCGGGCCAGAATGGAGGCCAGCATGGACCCTGCGGCACCGACGCCCACCAGCACCACGTCCGCCGGGCCACTCGGCGGCTCGCCACCCCGTTGCGGGTCGTAGCCGGGTATCTCGACAGGCTCACGCGGGCCGCCACCGAGGGAATAGCCCACATCGGCGAGCGACTGGATGACGCCGCCTTTCGTGACTGGCTCCGTCGCCAGGTTCTCCTCGGCGGTGTTCTCGAACCAGACGCCCGTGTGCCCCAGAAAGCGCCAGCCCGCCTTGTCACGGTTGCCGCCGTAGGTGGGGTCCGCGAAGAGACCTTCCTGCAAGTGCAGGCGTAGCATGTCGAAGAACTCGCGCGGGGACGGGACGCGGAAATCGGGTATCGTGCCCTGTTC
>DASVVH010000322.1:0-4679 GCA_036386615.1 Ardenticatenaceae bacterium | reverse complement strand
GCTCAGCGCGGTGGAGCCGGAAGAGAAAGCGGCCCGCCACGCCGGGGCCATAGCAATCTGGACGGAGCAGTTGCCCTCCATTCCACTGTTTGCGAGGTCCAAAATTGCTGTGGTGCATCCGAGCGTATCGGGCGTCATCATGGACCCGACGAACACTACGGAGCTTTGGAACATCGAGAATTTCGACGTGGCTCCGTAGACAGACGAAGGACGCAAGCGGATAACCAACGGAGATGTTCTCGGAATCGATGAGCGTGCCTACGACCCTGCAGTGAATCGCTGGGTGGAGCGATTCGAGTTGCCGCAGGCAGTGCATGGTGTTTCCGCCGTGACGGTGGACGGCGTGTTATACATGATTGGCGGCTCGTCACGCGCGGGCGGCGTCAACAACAGTGGTAATGTCTGGGCTTACCACTCCTAAAGAGAACGTTCATCACACCCCTCGTCGTCAGGAGACCCTTTATCTATGGCACGATTTCTACTCCGGCGTTTGCTCATCATCCCGATAGCCTTGCTGGTGGTGAACTTTCTGGGCTACGCCTATGCCCTACTGGCCTGGTGGCTCAACATGCAGAATAACCCTTTCGTCGCTAGCACGGTGCCGCGCCCGCCCATCCTGGAGCCTTACCTGACCTATCTTCGAGGCGCGGTGCAGGGGAACTTCGGCGAGATGCCGTTCGCGAGAGGCACGATTCTGGAGACGATTCAGACGGCGAGCACGCATACGCTGGGGCTGCTCGCCATCGCCTTCGTCGTAAGCATCGTGCTCGGCACGCTCATCGGCCTGCGCGCCATCCGCACCAATCCACCCAGCGCCGCCCCCTGGCTGATTCCAATCTCCACTGTCGGCATCGCCATGCCCAGCTTTTACATCGGCATGGTCGCCATCGCGGTAATGGTGCTCCTGATTCTGAAGGGCTTTCCCAGGCCACCACTGCCCTTTCAGGGGTTCGGTTGGGACAGGCATCTGGTTCTACCCGTGCTGGCGCTCGCCATTCGCCCGACGGTGCAGATTGCCCAGGTCAGTTCGCGCCTGCTGGCGGACGAACTGCACAAGCAGTACGTGATAGCCTCACGCAGCTTGGGCTATAGCTGGCGCAGGATTCGCTGGCACACGGCATTGAGCAACATTCTGGCCCCTCTGGTGCTGACCATCGCGGGGTCCTTCCGCGTGCTGGTGGGCGAGCTTATCCTTGTCGAGTGGCTGTTCAACTGGGGTGGGTTGGGCCGCCTGCTGGGCGAGGTACTGGTGCCGCAGCAGTTGACCTCCTCCCAGCCGTCGCCGCTCTTTCTGAACCCGCCACTGCTGGCGGCGCTGCTGACCGCGTTCGCGGTACTCTTCCTGTTGGCCGACCTCATCGCCTCCGTGCTCATCCGCATCGTTGATCCCAGGCTCCGCATTGCTGGAGAGGAGGGTGCTCGTGGCTGAAACTGCTTCCGAACAATTTCTGCGGCCCGCCGTTGAAACCTCTCCACGCCGCGTCAGGCTCAACTTCTCGGAGTTGATTCACATCAATTGGGCGCTGCTTATAGGTGGACTGATTGTTCTCTTCGTGGTCGTCGTGGCGATTTGGGGGCCGCGCATCGCCCCGAAAGACCCGATGGAGACGGCATTCGCCAGCCAGGGAAGGGACGGTGTCTGGTATCGTTCGCCCTTCCCCCCGAACGCCGTCGAGGGGTTCCCTTTCGGCACGGACAATCTGGGCCGCGACGTGTTGAGCCGCCTGCTGTGGGGGGTGCGGCCCACACTTACGGTTGTCGGCATGGCGGCGGCTATCCGGCTCCTCGTGGGGCTGGTGCTCGGCTCTATCGCCGGGTGGTCTTCGGGGCGGGTGGGGCGCTTCATAGATTCGCTCATCGCCGCCTCGCTGACCGTTCCGGTGCTGCTGATTGCGCTGGCGGTGATTACAGCCCTAACGGTGAAGCTCGGCCTGTGGGCCTTCGTAGTGGGTATGACGGTGACGGGATGGGCCGAGACGGGCCGCATCGTGCGGGAGCAGACGCGCAGCATCAAGAGCCAGACCTACGTGGAGGCGGCGACGGCGCTGGGCGGCTCCAGCTTCCAGATTGTGACGCAACACGTTCTGCGGCAGATTGCACCGCTGCTGTGGATGGTGCTCGCCTTCGAGGTGAGCGCGACGCTGCTGGTGATGGCGGCGCTCGGTTTCCTGGGCTACTACGTAGGTGGGGACATCTGGATTCCGGTGGCCGATTTCGTCTATGGGCGCTTCAGCGGCTCGCCGGAGTTGGGTGAGATGCTGGGCGGCAGCCTGGGCGACCTCTTCACCGGCCCCTGGAAGTTCATCGCGGCGGGGACGATGGTGTTCGTCACGGTCCTGGGATTCAACCTGCTGGGCGAGGGGCTGCGGCGGCAGTTCTCTACGGACCAGATGCGGCGGCGCACGGTCTTCTCGCGGCTGACGCGGCGCTTCGGCGTCTGGGCCGATGAGCACATCATGATTCCAATCTCGGTGCGACTCAGCAGCGGGCGGGCGCGCGCGGCGCTGTTGGTACTGGCCCTATTGCTCGTGGCGGGAGGCGTGAGCCTTCGGCGGGCGCGTGAGGCGGCGAGTGTGGTGCCAATCGTGGAATTGCCGATTCCGGGCAACCATCTCTGGGCCTCGCAGGCACGGGATGCCTACGGCACGGGCAGCAGCACTGTTCAGGGGATTTCCGATCCCACTGTGACCGTCGTCTTTGAGGAGCCTTCGGGCTTTTCGGGGGGACCTGCTATTGATGCGGATGGCAAGCTCTACATTTCCTCGACTGGAGGCACGCTCTACGCCCTCAACGCGGAAGGAGCAGTCGAGTGGCAAGCCACCCTCCCAGCCCCGCCTGTCGGCGCGCCCGCGCTGGGAGCCGAGGGGCAGGTCTACGTGGCAGATAAGGTGGGAGGGTTGAGCGCCTATTCGCCCACGGGCGAGTCCCTGTGGAGTTGGAAGCCGGAAACGGCGGTGGTGGCAACGGCTGGCCCTATCGTTGGCCCGGATGGAACTATCTACTACACGGTGGGCGGGGCGATTCAGGCTGTCTCCGCCGAGGGTGAACCGTTGTGGATAACGAACGCGACGATTCGCCCCACCAATAACTCACCAGTTATTGACCCAACGGGGCAAATAGTATCGGTCGGGGGTGGGTCTATCAGCACAGAAGATGGCACGAAGGTAAATCTGGGCGTCACGCAGGCGCAGGCGGATCAATATCTCGTCGGCGGCGATGGGCGCGCCTACCTTCGCGCGGATCACGTCGCTACCGAGTGGCAGTTCAACGGTGAGACGGCTGAAGCGCTAAGGAGCATCGAGTCGGACAACCAGCAGCAGTTTGCCTATTCAACGCCGCTGGATGCAGGGATTACCCGCGACGGCATTATGTGGATGACCTTCGGCAATGACTACGAGGACGCGCGCCTCGTCTGGGTAAGCCCGAAGGGGGTACTGCTGGGCACGAGCTACTTCCCGCATCGCCCCAGCACCAACGTCATTGCTACGGACGTGGATTCTACCACCTACGCCTGCGGTAATCGCCAGAACCGGGGGGAAGGCAACAGCTTCACGGTTGAGACGGAGTGCCTTGCCTTCGAGCCTGGCGCTGCTACTCCAACGTGGTCCACTGTGCTCCCCGGCAGTGGGGACAATCCCTACGCCGGGCCTGTAGTGGGCGGCGCGCTCATCCCTGACCATCTCTATGTGGCGACGGCAAGCGGCATGCTCTACAGCATCGGCGCTCCTCAATAGAGCGACGACCAACGACTGACGACCGCTGACAGATGGGAAGAGGGCACCTTCAATGAGGTGCCCTCCTCGTTCGTTTGTGAAGTGGCATCTCGCTCTAGCGGCGCGGATGGACGGAGAAGTATTGTTTTAGGAGGTCGGCAACGCCGCCGACAATCTCGAACGACCCCCAGCCGACAGGCGCGGCCAGGGCGTAGATGGAGGCCCCGCGTACATAGGGGTCTTCCCGAAGTTCGGCGTCGTACCAGGCAAGTTGCTCGACGTAGAAGCCCGCCGCCGTCGTGCGGACCATGCCCTCGGCCTCCCAGAAGCGCTGGAAGTCGGCCCAGCCGAGGCCCGGCGGGCCGGGCCGTTCCATAATGCCGCCGTCAATACCCGTCTCGGTGATGAGGAGCGGCAGTTCCAGTCCGGCGGGTTGCAGATAGTCGCGGTAGACTTTGCGGTAGCGGAGGGTCAGCCAGCCCTCGTCGCCCTCGTCCTGCCCCTCCCGCAACTGGTAGGTACCCGTGCCGAACCACATGTACGGGGCCGAGTACTCGTGCAGCCCCAGGTAGCCGTTGTGCTCCTTCGCGGCGCGGATGGCGGGGTAGAAGTCGGGCCAGAACTCAAGGGGCGGGGTGCCGGTGGCGAAGTTGCCGATGCAGGAACGTATGCCCTCCGCCGCGAGGAGGCGCGTGCGCTCCGCCTCAAAGGCGGCGAGGCGCTGCATCTCCTCGCGGGTGTTGACAACTGGCTCGTTGTACGACTCCCAGGCGTCAATGTTGGCGCGCCGTCCGGGGTCGGTGGCGACGGGCAGGAGCAGGTCTACGAAGTCGCGCGCCTCGGCGATGGGATCAAGGTCGGCGCTCGCCACGTTGAGTTGGCCCAAGGGTGTGTAACGGGCGACGACTATGGTGTTCGGCGAGATGTTCTTGATGAACTGCATGAGGGTAGGGTCGTGCTCCAGCG
>DASVVH010000321.1:0-9229 GCA_036386615.1 Ardenticatenaceae bacterium | reverse complement strand
CAGTAGCAACAGACTGACAGCGCGAGCACCCCACTCCACGATGGTTGGAGGCACTCGATCTGCTTCGTCCTGGTCCTCCAGCGCGTCGCTAATCTGCTCTGCCGAATCCTGGAGCGCGTCAACTGACTCTTCCAACTCTTGAACTTGCTGGCGCAGTTGCTTGTCCCCCGAATCGCGCCCCCGCGTGCCCTCGTCGTTTCGCTCCTCGTCATTGCTCATAGAATCAGCCTCCCGGCAGAGCCACCGAGCGTCGTCACGTACCCCAACGTGACGACCCACTTAATCATGAGAGAGAGCGGCGTGTCAGTCGTCAGATAGCCGAAGATAAACAGGAGCATCGCGCTAATAACGAGCGCGAAGAGATAGGCGACCAGCGTTTCCATCCACACAGGGCCTAAAATTCCCTCATGCTTGTCTCGCTCGATAAAATCGGCGAAGGAGACCATTAGATATGAGATAAATAGTGAAAAGCCAATCAGCCCAAGCGTGTGCCACCAGGTAATGGTAATGGTGATGAAGCGGGTCTCAAACGTCGGCGCGATGTTGAACGAGAAGAGCACTGCTCCCAGCGCTGTCGCCAGAACCTTTCGTACGTCTCGCGGGAAGTCGTCGGCGGGCTGATCCCCTTGCCCACGCACCTTGCGCGCCCCTAACTGGTTGATGGCGAGGCTCGCCCCAAAGCTTGTAGGAATCGTTTCGAGGAGAATCAAGCGCGTGAGGAGGCCAGGAGGCATAGAAGGGCGAAGCTGCCCAATGACCAGAAGCGTAATCAGACTCCCCAGTGCTCCCAGGCCAAGCGAGATCACCGCCGAAGACCACGCCGCGTGCCGCTCCTTCTCCGGCTTGAACCCCTCGAACATGGTGTAGCCGACGTTCGCCAGATAAGCGAGCGTCAAGGCGATTAGGAGCACCCACGTTGGTATGAAACGCGCAATATTCCACATCTCCTCAGTATAGAGCAGTGGCAGCGCGACGAAGAGTGCCCCGCAGAACCCACGCGCCAGATCGCGCAACTCCTTCAGCCAGAGCGGAACCTCCTCGCCCTCCGCCACTACAATCGTGCCGAGCGGCGAATAGTGAAATCCGAACAGCCCCTTCTTGCTCTGGTTGAGCGTGTCACTGGCCTCTGCCATCGGTACACCGCCCTCCGCTGACTAACTCCACAAAGGTGCAAGCAGAACGTTGAGTGCGTTGTAGCCCGCGTGAATCAGAATTGCCGTCGTCGTGTTCTCCCGTTGCCGCACCATGCCCAGCACCAGCCCAATGACGAAGACGCTGAACAGCGCGGGGGACAATTCATACTGGACGTGCCCCAGCGTAAACAGAATTGTGGTCAGCACCAGCCCGAAGCGCGGCTGAACGGCCCCGCGAAACAGCAACTCCTCGCCGATGCCCGCCGTCAGCCCAATCGTAATGGCACCGAGCGGCCCAATCACATCCGCGAAAAGCGCCTCGCTGATGGCCGACACCCGCTCCAAACTGAGTGGCGCGACCGCCTGCCACACCAGCGTCACCAGCAGGTCGAACGCCGATAACGCGACGATGGCTCCAACCGCAATCGCCACCTGCCGTCGCGTCACCCTCGTCACGCCCAGCCGCTCCAGCGTCTCGCCCAGGCTCCGCCGCAGCCCCAGCCCCACGCCCAGCAGCGCGAACAGCGTGAACGCGATGCCCTGCTCCCACAGTTGCGCCACCGTAACCGCCGCGCCCTCCGTCACCGTCTCCACCGGCAGCCGCATGAAGATGAAGAGTTGCGCCAACACCAGCCCCGCCAGCCACACCGCGAAGACCAGCGCAACCATGTGGACCGTGTTCTCCGGGTCCAGCCGCAGCCGCAGCCCCTCGATGACCCGCACGCGAACGGCTGGCACCATCATCGCCACCCCCGCCACCCCTGCCAGCGTCAGGAAGAGGCTTGGCACCAGAGTGCTCACCCCCGCGAACGCGCTGGGGTCGGCCACGATCTGCTGGAGCATCGGCGAGCCACCCACGAGCAGCCCCACCCCGGCGCAGACAATGAAGCTGCTCACCGAGACGATGAAGCCGTAGGTAATCGAGCGCCACACGCGCCCCGCCGCGTCCAGATTCGCCGTAAACAGAATGCCGTAGAGTGGCAGGAAATATAACAGGATCACAGGTTATCGAGTTCCTCACTATCCGCGATTCGTTTTTGCACCTCGTCCAGCAGTTCCAGCGCGTGCGCCTTGCCCTGCTCGCCGACCATCCCCTCCGGCCCCACGCAGGCCGGGCAGCCGTGCTCACACGGGCACCCCCGTATCAGGTCGGCGGCGGCGTGGATGAGGTCGCCGTGCAACTCCCACAGCTTCTCCGCGAAGCCCACGCCACTCGGCACCGTATCATACAGGAAAATTGTGGGTTTGCCTGTTTGCGGCGAGCGCACCTCGCTCGTCACCCCCAAATCCCGCGCGTCGCACATCAGAAACAGCGGCGCAATGTTCCCGATGGCGTTCGCCACTCCCAGCAGCCCTGCCGCCACCTCCGACTTGTACCAGGGTTCCGTCCGCTTGTGGCACGTCGGGCACAGCGAGATGAGGTTCGACAACTCGTTCGCCGCCAGATAGCCGTCGTTCTGCCCCGGCACGAACCCGAACTCGCGGAACGGAATAACGTGATGCACGTCCAACTCCCGCCCCAACTCGTCCTCGCTGATGCGGCAATGCACGCACCGGAAACCATCCCGTCCCCGCGCCCGCACACGCTGCTGCCGCCAGTTCGGCCCGTAGTCGCGCCGCTCCTCCTCCACCTCCACCGGGAAGGTCAGCCAGCAGCAGGTCGTGTGCATCTCCGACTCAGGAAGGCTGAGGTCGCACGTCCCCAGGTTCTCGTGGGTGTGCAGCTTGATTTTCTTGTACCCCGTCGCCACGTTCGTCACCACCACCTCGCCCCAGTGCCGCCCTGCCTCCTCGTCGCTGGCGAAGGTGTCCAGCAGCGCCACGCTGCTCTTCGTCTGCGCCCGCGTGTAATAGTCCACGTCAACGGGCCGGGCGTAGGCGCGGCTCTCCTCCCAATCCAACTCCTCGATGAGATACTGCCGCCCCTCGTGCATGTAGATGGCTCCCGGAAAACACATCTGGTGAATCGAGAAGCGTTCCACCTCGCCAATCACCAGATTCCCCGGCTGCTCCGTCACCAGCACCCCATCGTTCGCCGCTGTCCGCAGCGACAGCGCCTCGGCGGGGTAGCTCTCGGCGGTCCAGTAATAGGTATCCGCCGCGCTGTGAACCACCCCCTCCGCCTCCAGAAACGCCAGCACCTCCCCCACGACATGGCTCCCTACCGTCCCGAACCCCTCGGCGGGCGCGAAGGGCAACTCGAACGCCGCGCAGCGGATGTGATTCACCAGAATGAGCAGGTTGTCCGGGTTGATGCGCGCGTGCTCCGGCGACGCCCCGAAGAACCACTCAGGGTGCCGGATAATGAACTGGTCCAGCGGGTGCGACGACGCCACCAGCACCGCCGCGCTCGACCCCGCGCGCCGCCCCGCCCGCCCCGCCTGCTGCCACACCGACGCAATCGTGCCCGGATAGCCGTGCAGCACGCAGGCGTCCAACTGCCCGATGTCAATCCCCAACTCCAGCGCGTTCGTCGAGACCACCCCCTGCACCGCGCCCGCCCGCAGCCCCTGCTCGATTTCCCGCCGCTCCAGTGGCAGGTAGCCGCCCCGGTAGCCGCGCACCGCCCCCTCGCGCAGCCCCATCTTCACCCCCTCCTCCTGGAGATAGCGCAGCAGCACCTCCGTCGTCAGCCGCGCCCGCGTGAAGACGATGGTCTGCACCCCGTCCGCCAGGAAATTCGCCGCCACCCGCCGCGCCTCCAGCAGCGACGAGCGCCGCAGCCCCAACTCCTCGTTGTATGGCGGCGGGTTCCAGAAAACGAAATGCTTCTCCCCCTGCGGCGCGCCGCTCCGGTCAACTACCGTCACCGGCTCCTCCGCGTCAATTAGCCGCTCCATCAACTCGCCGGGGTTTGCAATCGTCGCGCTCGCCGCGATGAACTGCGGGTCGCATCCGTAGAACCGCGCCACCCGCCGCATCCGCCGCAGCAGGTTCGCGAAGTGGCTCCCGAACAGCCCGCGATACTGGTGAATCTCGTCAATCACGATGTAGCGCAGGTTCGTCCACAGCGAGAGCCACTGAGTGTGGTGCGGCAGAATCCCCGTGTGCAGCATATCTGGGTTCGTGATGACCACCTGTGCGCTCGCCCGAATCGCCCGCCGCGCCGACGCGGGCGTATCCCCGTCGTACACCTCCGCGCGAATCGGCGCGCCCACCGCCTCGATGAGGCCGTGAAGCTCGTGCCGCTGGTCCTGCGCCAGCGCCTTCGTCGGGAACAGGTAGAGCGCCCGCGCCTCCGGGTTCCCCAGCAGCGTGTCCAGCACGGGCAGGTTGTAGCACAGCGTCTTGCCGCTCGCCGTCGGCGTCACCACCACCACGTCCTCGCCCCGCTCCGCCGCCTCCACCGCCTCCGCCTGGTGCGTGTACAGCGCCTCGATGCCCCGCCGCCGCAGCGCCGCCCGCAGGCGCGGGTCCAGCGTCACGGGCACAGGCGCGAACGCCGCCGCCCGCGCCGGAATCCGCTCCCAGTGCGTCACGCACCGCTCCAACTCCGGCTGCTCCCGCAACCTCTCAAGCGTCCTCAGTACCGACATACCCTAATCACCGCACCTGAATCTACCGCCCTCGCCCAACTCACTGTAGGGGAGGGTCTCCGACCCTCCCTCCGACCCTCAGCCACTACCAAGACGAAAACACAAAGCCGCTCCCCCTGTCATTCCGAGGGGACCGAGGAATCCACCCAGCATCTATACGGAACAGGGCGTTTGCACGCATACTTACCAAGCCTCGTGACCCATAGCAGCGCCAGTATCTACCTCGCCGTGAAGGTTCTGCTCCGTGATGCCCGCCAGCAGTTGTTCCAGGGTGGGATGCTCAACGCCGACAGGCTCCACCATTAGCTTGCCATCTACGACGGACACCTTTACCAGTGCATCCTCTTCCAGATGAACCTCCTGCACAACGATCTCAGGAATGCGAACCGCCAAACTGTCTCCCCACTTGCCGACACGTACTTGCATCGTCACCCCCTGTATGGAACTGAGGTTCGATTCATTATACCAAATCGCGCGCTGACCAACAACAGACCACCCACAATTAGTGGTCCATCTCACTCAACAGCTCTTCTAGATTCGCCCTCGCAAGCCGCGTATGAGGGTGCTCCGGTCCCAGCACCTTCTCAAGAATTGCGAATGCTCTCTCGAACAAGGGCTGTGCGCCTGCATAGTCTCCCTGATAATAGAGCAGGGCAGCCAGATTGTTGAGACTTTGTGCGGTATCGGGGTGCTCCAGCCCTAACACCGTCTCCTGTATCATCAAGGCCCGGTCATACAGAGGCTTTGCGCTCGCATAGTCACTCTGCTGATAAAGCAGCGCGGCCAGATTGTTGAGGATTTGAGCGGTATCGGGATGCTCCAGCCCTAACACCGTCTCCTGTATCCTCAGCGCCCGTTCGTACAGAGGCTTTGCGCCTGCATAGTCCCCCTGCTGACGCAATAGTTCGGCCAGATTGTTGAAGCTTACAGCAGTATCGGGATGCTCCGACCCTAGCACCTTCTCCCGTATCGCCAGTGCTCGCTCGTACAGAGGCTTTGCACGTGCGTAGTCCCCTTGCTGATGGAGCAGCACGGCCAGATTGTTGAGGCTGGTGGCAGTTTCGCGATGCTCCGGTCCCAGCACCTTCTCCCGTATCGCCAGTGCTCGCTCGAACAAAGGCTTTGCGCCTGCATAGTCCCCCTGCTGACGCAACAATTCAGCCAGATTGTTGAGGCTAAGGGCTACATTGGGATGCTCTGATCCCAGCACCTTTTCAAGAATAGTCAGCGCCCGCTTGCTATAGAACCTTGCTCCCCTATAATCCCCAATCCTGTCTAGGTGGTAATCAAGCGCGGTGCATAGACGCGCCGCCTGCTCATCCCCTCGCTTCTCAGCCACATCCGTCACGAAACGCAGATGTGCCTGCCACGCCAGAAGAGGCGCTGGATAACCAGCGTTGTTTATGCGCCACGCTTCATCTTCAAGCACACGCTCTACTCTGTCCTGAGCCTCCGTCTCCACAGTCACGCCCCGCGCGAAACCTGCGAGAAGCCGGTGCAACACCAATGCTCCGTCAGCCTCCTTCTCGATAAGTCCCAAGTTCGCCAGCCGATTCAATGCCTTCTCTGGCCGCAAATCTGTCTCACTGCTCTCTTCTAATTCCAACGTGGCAACCAGCAGCCAGCGTGGAATCGGCTCCCCAGGCGCAAAGTACGCCGCGTACGCCAGCAGCCTCAACGCCAGCGAATCCATCTCATCAACAGGGTCCAGTCGTTCGTAGCTCACCTGGAAGGTGCGGCTCACGTCCTGGTCGTGTTTCGTTGGCGATTCGTGAGCACCCTCGCCCTTCATTGATAGGTGGTCTACAGCAGGCGTGCTGCGAATCTTTTCGAGGTACGCAGCAGGGCTACCGATGCTGGGGCTGTGTTCATACCCCGCCAGAAAGCTCCCCGCCAGATGCAGCGCAAGCGGTAGGTCGCCAAGCTCCCCCGCAATCGCTTTCAGATTCCCCTCCTCTTCGGGCGGATACGTCCGGTACTTCTTGAGCAGCGCCACACTCTGCTCGCGGGTCAGTTCGTCCAGTGGTACTGCCTTGACTCCCAATGTCGCGGACCACTCTGGGCGGCGCGCCGTTAATAGCACGCGGCATCCTCCCGTCGTGGGCCGCCATCGCCCTAGCAGCGCCTCCTCCTCGCAGTTGTCGAAGACCAGCAGGCGCGGCGTCGCCTCCCGCCACACCGCCTCCACCAGTTCTACCTGCCTGTCGAGCGGCACGTCAGTAAAATCCTCCCGCAACTTCATCCCGGCAACACCGCCGCAGCTTGCCACCTCTGTGGGCACTGCCTCCGCGCTGGCAAAACTCAACCAGAAGACCCCTCCCTCGAAGAACTGCCCATACCGATGCACGAACTCCGCCGCCAACTGCGTCTTCCCCAGGCCCCCAATCCCCGTAATCGCTGCCGTCTCCTCGGTCTCAAGTGCCTCCGCCACCCTCCACAAATCCTCCTCACGTCCAGTGAAGAGTTTGTTACGGCGCAACACCATCCGTGAGCCAGCAGGCAGCGCCGCATAATCAGGGACGCGGTCAACCGGAAGCAACATCGTCGGCTGCGGCTCTACTTTGGAAGCCTCCTCAATAATCGGCGGAGGCGGTAACAATTCCGGCACTGCTTCGACAGGAGCAGGTAGAACACGCTCTACCTGTACGTCAATGATATTCTCAGTTGGCTTAGGCTTTTTAGTTAGCCTATCCTTCACCGACCCATAAATATCCTCGCCAAACTTGGTGAGGGCCGCGATGCCAACAGCAGCAAGGGCAGCTAAGAATATTCCTAAAGGCTCCATATTGACCTGCCTCCAATCCACTACGAACGCGATGAAAACTCAACGCCTTCATCGCCATCCCGTACCACTCGCAGGAGAGTGGCGAAATTCTTAGCCGGGGTGTGGTAGGGACGACCCATGTGGTCGCCCGCGCAACGAGTGGCGCAACCCTCGGCGGCTCTTAGAGATTATACGCCTCTAACAACGCAAATACCAGAGCAAACCCCTATCAACAAGCGCCGCACCTCACCAAAACCTGCCCTAACGCGGCTCTATGAAAATACTGTAATCTTCACACGAACAAAATCTCTCATTTGGACCTTTACAACGCGCCCAAACCTTGTTATACTATGGAACACAATTTCGCTTGAATCTCAGGAGTCAACATGTTCGTCTCAGCGCCCGTCTCGCTCACAGCGCCTACCCCTGGCCCTGTTCTCCGCGCCAGCCTTGCAAGTACCTGGGAACGCCCAGAGGGCACTCTGAGCGGAGCGTCCCCTACTCTTGTGGCGAATGACCGCCTCTCCTTCGCAGGCACATTTGATGACATTGAAATAAATGATGTCATCAAATGTAATTATCTTCGTGGTCCCGCTCCCGCCCCACTCTGTTGGAGCGCAGAAAAAACACGCTGGATGTGGCTAAATATGGCTCAATCCGCGCCTATTCCATGCAAGCCCGCGCCCGGCTGCCTGCTTCCCCCACATCAAAAGTACATCACATCTGGGGAATGTGGGGTCTCCATGACAAAGCCAGTCGCTGCCCCTCACCGTTCCCACTCCGGCTCGAAAAACAAATCCAATGTCGTGAATTGTCGTTGTTTTCGGGAGGTTGCCCAACAAAAAAGCCCCTGCGCTCCAACCCGCAGGGGCTTCCCACTCTCAAATCACACTACGCCAGCGCCGCTTTGGCCCGCTTCTGCTCGCACGACGGGCACCGCTTCGGGTCCGCCAGCGGCTGCATCGAGTCCCCGCACGCCGCGAACACCGTCACGCGCGGGAACAACCCGAAACGCCGCGCCACGTCCCCTTCCAGCAGCAGGTCGTCGCACTCCGTCTCCCGCACGATGGCCGGAACCGGGCAACCCTGGCACAGCTTCAGCGACCACTCATCGTGCCTGCCCGACCGCTCCAAGAGGCGGCAGCGCATCGTCTCCCGCCCCCGAAAGTTATCATAATGAAAGTAACGGCAATCCGGCATCTTCATACCGGGATTATACCCACCGTGCGCCCGCTCTCGAAACCGCGCCACCTACTCCCCGTAGAAGGCCCGCAGCACGTACAGCGCCTGCGCCGACACCCAGCGGCTCGGCTCCCCCTCCGCCTCCCACTGGACGCCAGCAGGCGCGGGCAGAGCACGCCCCAGCCGCCACAAACCCTGCTCGTCCTGCGCCGCCTCGATCCGCTCCACCCAGGGCCGCAGCCACTCGCCCCCGATGCCCAACCGCAGCGCCGACCGCGCCAGCACCAAATCATCCGGCTGGTCAAACGTCGGGAAGCCATAGACCGCGTACCGCTCCAACATTCCAGGCTCCAACTCCGCAAGCCGCTCTCTTAACAACCCAACCGTCACCACATCGCGCTCCGCTTCCGGCTGCTCCGCCATCGCCATCGCCGCCTGCACCAGCCAATCTGCCCGCTCAGGCTGAGAGGCGGGCAGTGCGTCCGTCCGCAGCAGCCCCTCCAACTGGCTGACGCCCGCCTGCACGCGCTCGTCCTCCCTAAAGCCGAAGGCCAGCGCCGTGTGCAGCACGATAGCCAGCAGGTTCGTCGGCTCCGGCTCGCCAGCATCTTGCG
>DASVVH010000320.1:0-4785 GCA_036386615.1 Ardenticatenaceae bacterium | reverse complement strand
TACAACACCCTCAGAACCTCAGAATGCCTCCCGCAGCATCTGAGCAAACGCGTCAGGTAACGGACTCGCCTCCACCGCCCGCGCCGTCCGCTCCACGTCGTAAACCACCCGCGCAAACTCCACCCGCACACTCCCGGCATTCGCAGCGTCCGGCTCGTCAACGTCCAGCAGCACGTAGCAGGCGCGCGGGTCGCCATCCTTCGGCTTGCCTACCGAACCCGTGTTAATCGCGTGGCGGTAGCGCCGCTTCCCCTCCGCCTCGTAAGCCAGCACCTTGTGATACGGCTTGTGCGTGTGCCCGAACAGCATCACGTCAGCCCCGGCAGCCTCCATCACCCGCAACAGGCTGCTGTCGGGCCGCTCCTCGAAAAGATACTCGTTGACGCGGCGCGGGCTGCCGTGAACCATCAGCACCTCGAACGTGCTCTTGATGCCGAACCCGTCCCCACTCGCCCCGAACGTCACCCGCGTGAAACGGGGCAGCCCGCGCAGGTAGGCGCGATTCTCATCCGTTACGACGCCATTGGTGTAGGCGATGGACTCCGCGCCCCGCGCCTGCTCGACTTCAGTCCTGTAGGCGCAGCCGCAATCATCGCTCCTCAGCCCAACCCCTACATCATAGTTTCCCGCGATGGTAGGAATCTGCCGCGCGCGGATGCACTCGACCACCTCGTTCGGCCACGTAGCGTAGCCCACCAGATCGCCCAGGCAGTAAACCGCGTCAGGCTGCCGGGCCTCTATATCCTTCAGAACCGCCTCCAGCGCGGGAAGGTTAGCGTGAACGTCACTGAAAATAGCAATCCTCATCGGCGGACCTCCCTCTCGTGCTCTCGAAACCTGCGGCCCATATCATCGTCCACCTACGCGCGGATGTAACTCTACTCCCGCGCGTCCTGAATCTGGTAAAGGTTGCCTGGGTTCTCCTCCGCCCAGTCGTCCCCCGCCAGATACAACTCGCCGTCCGCCCCCTCCCCGAAGGTCGTAATCGGGTCGGGCACCGCCATCAACGCTTCACTCTGCCACTCGCCCGCCTCGTTCCGGCGCAGGCTCCACAGCCTCTGCGCGTAATAGTCTATATAGAAGTAGTATCCTTGAAGCGCCGGGTAGCGGCTGCCCCGGTACACGAAGCCGCCCGTCACCGACGCCGCCCCCGACCCATGCTCGTACTCCATGACAGGCAGCGTCAGGGTGCCCGGATTGCACGCCGTCTCTTCAGGCACATAGCACTCGCTCCCCTCCATCAGGGGCCAGCCGTAGTTCTCGCCGCCCGTGCTCCCTGCTGGCTGGAAATTGACCTCCTCCCACTGGAAGTCGCCCACGTCCGCGATGTACAGCTCTCCCGTCTCGCGGTCGAAGCTGATGCGCCAGGGGTTCCGCAGACCCGAAGCCCAGATTTCGCCCCGCGCGTCGGCGTCGCCAATGTAGGGGTTATCAGGTGGAAGCGCGTAGGGTGTCTCTCCTTCGGTACGGTTCACGTCAATGCGGAGAATCTTTCCTAGGAGCGTCTCCCTGTCCTGGGCGTCGTCGCTTGGCAGGCCCGGCAGGCTCCCGTCGCCACGAGCGATGTAGAGGTAGCCGTCCGGCCCGAAAGCGAGGTCGCCGCCATTGTGAAACTCGCTAGGCTGCTCCACAGTCAGCAGCACGGTCTCGCTGGCCGGGTCTGCAACCGTCGCGCCTCCGGGCACCTGGAACCGCGAGACAACCGTGTCGCCGACGCCCTCACCAGCCGCGCCGAGGTGGCGGGTGTAACTCACGTAGAAGGTACCGTTCTCGGCGTACTGGGGATGAAACACCAAGCCGAGCAACCCCTGCTCGTACCCAACCGAGAGGACGCGCTCCCTTATATCCAGAAAAGGCGTCTGCTCCACCGTGCCGTCCGGCTGCACGACGACGATTCTTCCCGCTTTTTCCGCCACGAAGAGGCGCGCGTCCCCCGCGTGGGCAATATCTGTCGGCCAGAAGAGGCCCGTCGCCACAGGCACCACCCGCACCTCCGGCATGCTGAGTGTAGCAGAGGGGAGAGGCGCGAGGTAGGTACTGGTTGTCAGGGCGCGGTTTCCTGCCGATGCGACAAAGAGAAGCCCGAAGAGGAGGACGGCACCCCACAAGTAGCTTTTCCGCAATCCGCTCTCCTCCGCCTAGCCGCCGGTCCATTGGTCTTTTAGCCTGACACGACTATAATAGAACCCTGATGCGTCCACAACTCGGAGCATCGTTTCAGACAGTACAGTGGCTCATGGCGCGCGATTCAGCCCTGCGTGCGGCTCCTGTAGCCGCCTCCATTCGAGAGCATGACGATTTGCTGGCCGACCGGCCCTTTCTGGGTCGGCTCGGCCTCTTTTACGTCGCCCTCTCCCTGCTCGTCCTCTTCACCCTGGACCGCTTCTGGAGCGCCAACTGGGACGCCGAGACCTTCCTGCACGCGGCCCGCACCTTCCGGGATGGCAGCTCCGCCTGGGACCTCTACGAGAAGAGCCGCGAGGCCCGCACCTGGCCCTACGCCTACCCGCCCGCCTTTGCTATTGCTCTGGCCCCCTTCGTCTGGCTCGCGGATGTCTTGAGCGGCCAGGTGGCGACCGGCCCGCTGCAACTCGCCGCCCTCCGCGTGCCCATCCTGATAGCCGACATAGCGATTGCCACCCTGCTCCATCGCATCCTGCGGCGCGCCACCGGAGAGTTGTGGATAGCGCGGCTCGGCGCGGCGGTCTGGCTCTTCAACCCTATCCTGTTTTATCACACGGCGGTGCAGGCGCACCTGGAATCGCTGTGGCTCTGGCCGACCCTCGCCGCCTACAGTTGGCTTCAGGAGCGCGGGCGCGAACGAGCGTGGTGGCCCATGCTCCTGCTCGTCGCCGCGATGGCTGTGAAGCAGTCGGCGGTCCTCTACGCTGCGCCGTTCGCCCTCTGGCTTCTAGCCGAGCGGCGCTGGAAAGACCTGGCAACCTTCGCGCTGCTCTTCGTGCTGGGCTTCGGTGGCCTCGCCTTACCTTTCCTGCTCCACAGCGATGACTTCCGCTTCATGCTGCTGGACTTCGTGGCGCAGATGCCCGTGCAGGTCCAATCGTGGCAGGTGTGGACGCTGGCGCTCCCTGCCTTCGCCGTCGAGCAGACACGCACGACCTTCCCCACCGTGCGCTACGCCACCCTGCTCGTCGCGGGTGGCGTCACGTTAAGCGCTTTGTGGGGCTTGCGAAAGGGGCGCTCCTGGTACGCGATTGGAACGATGGTCATCCTGACCACCTTCCTGCTCTCGCACAAGGTCATGGCCTACCACTACCCGATGCTCCTGCCCTGGCTCATCGTTTGGGGTCTCCGCACCCGGCGCTTCGGCACCGTCGCCTTGGCGCTCGTGTGGACCTCCTGGGTGCTCGTCTCTCCCTACTTCGCGCCCTGGGCCAGCGCCAGCCATCTGCCCTTCTACGCGCTGCTCGGCACCCTGAACTCCATCTTCTACGGCTGGCTGCTCTGGCAGGTGATAGTAGGCGACGAGCAGACAGAGAGCGTCACGCGACCAGAGCAGGCCCAACCAGCAGCGAACCTCGCCCGGTGGATGGTCCTGCTGGCAACAGGCTTTATCTTCGCCTGCATAGCGCAACCTATAACAGCACTATTGCCCCGCACCCTGCCCATGATGCTGTCGTTACTGGGCGGCGTGCTGTTTGTAACGCTGCTTGGCTTCAGCCTGCTTGCCACGCGGGTCGAGCGTGCCCTGGCACTACCTGCCAGCCACTCCGCGACCCTGCCGAGCGCCCGCTATATCGCGGTGGCGCTCCTGCTCGTCCCCCTCTTCTTCACATGGTTCACCATGACGGCAGAGGTCACGGCAGTCATCGAGAAGGGTGTGACCGAAGCCTGGGCATTGCAGCCCTGATTCAGACCGCAAGTCCAAAAGGGGCCGGACGCGACGGAGGCCAGTATAGGCCAGTAACGGCCAGTACTGGCGAGCGATAAGCGGCCAGTATAGTGGTAAGTATCTACTATATAGATGTTAGTTAAATTACAAGCCGCGCCACTTTGACACAGCCCTGCAAGTCCAATAATGAGGATAGTTAGACAATGCGATTCTGTGGTATCATAGTGCGAAATCCGCCAGGGAGCGTTTATGACAACGCCTAATCGAGACAAGCTTCGGTGTAGCATCGGCGTCACCGCTTACAATGAAGAAAAGAATATCCGCGAGTGCCTGCACTCCCTCCGCAACCAACTGCTGAACGAGGTCGAGATTACCGAGATTATCGTGGTGGCGAGTGGCTGCACAGACCGCACCCACGAGATTGTTCAGGAGATTGCGGCGGAAGACCCCCGCGTCATGCTCATCATCCAGCGCGAACGGCTGGGGAAATCCAGTGCCATCAACCTCTTCCTCGCCGAGGCGCGGGAAGAACTCTGCGTGCTGGAAAGCGGCGACACCATCCCCAACGAGGTCGCGGTGGAGCACCTCGTGCGAATGTTCCGCGACCCCAAGGTTGGCATGACCGGCGCGCAAAAGGTGGCAGTCAACACACCGGACCACATCACCGGGTACTTGAGCTACCTGCGGCTGAAAATGGAACACGAGTTGTGCCTGGAGATTCCCCGCCTGGGCGAGTTGATTGCCTTCCGCAAAGTGCTCGACCAGATTCCGACGGACGTAGCGATGGACGAGGCATTCGTGGAGGCTATCGTCATCGAGCACAACATGGAAGTCCGCTATGCGCCCGACGCCGTTGTCTACAACATGGGGCCTGAGACAATTGGAGACTTCATCAAGCAGCGCCGCCGCAACCACGCGGGCCACCTGCACCT
>DASVVH010000319.1:0-2238 GCA_036386615.1 Ardenticatenaceae bacterium | reverse complement strand
CCCTTTGCACGGGCAGACTGCCGCTTGACAACCAACACGATATCTACGAGTTTCGCCACTCCCCTCCGGGGAGTTCATGTCCCCGTTTACCACCCATTTTGTGCCACCTCCATGTTCAATTGGTATTAAGCCGCCCCTATTCTGAACTGGTGGTGTGCGAGTTGGTCTCAGACTGACTCGCCCTGGAACTCACGCTTGCTTAAAACGGCTTCTCTGAATCAGATTTGGCCTTATGTTTAGCGCTCTCCCTCCGCCCAGAGGCTGCGCCCGTCCGTCATGAGGTGGATGGTCCCCTGCTCGTCCGTGCGGAAGAGCCTCGTGCCCATCGCCTCGTATCGCGCCGTTACTTCCGCGTTGGGGTGGCCGAAGAGGTTGTCCGCGCCGACGGAGAGAAGCGCATAGCGTGGGCGCAGCACATTCAGGAAGTGTTGGCTGGAAGAGGTCTGGCTGCCGTGATGCGGCACCTTGAGAATCTGGCACTCGCCTAGAGCCCCACTGCTTACCAGCCGGGCCTCTGCCGCCGCTCCAATATCCCCGGCCAGCAGGGCGCAAAACTGGCCGTAGCGCAGCCGAACGACCACGGAGTTCTCGTTCGGTGCCTCAAATGGCCTTCCGGTTGGCGCGAGCACCTCCAGCACGGCCCCTCCACCGAGGCTCCACTGCTCTCCCGCCACTGCCGCCGCAGGCTCCACTCCCTCAGCCTGCAATGCGGCCTGCCACGCCTCGTACACAGCCGTCTCCCGCCCGTAGCCGGAATCTACGACCTGCGCCACCTCGTAGCGTGCCAGCAGTTCCGGCAGGCCACCGACGTGGTCGGCATCCGCGTGTGAGAGGATGAGGAGTTCAATGGTACGGTCCCAGGGCGGGATGCGCTGGCCTAACTCTGCCAGCAGTGCCACAGGGTCCGGCCCGCCATCAATCAAAAGCTGCTTGCCGTCGGGCGTTACGACCAAGAGCGCGTCGCCCTGGCCTACATCGAGTATGTATAAATGCAGCCGCCCGTCCGGCAGGTAGAGCCTCACCCACCAGGGCGTTGCGGCGACGAGCAGCACCGCGCCCCACAGCAGCGCCCTCCGCCGCGATGCCAACGCCGGAGGCAAGGCGAGCCGCCTCTGTCCGCCCGAAGCCGACTCCTGCGAGCGCCACCATCTCCCCGCGAACCACGCACCAGCCATCCCAACGTAGAGACTCCACACCTGCCACACCTGGAAGGGACCAAGGGTGATACTCGCCAGGGGAAAGTTCGCCGTCCACTCGACTATCTCCAGCGTCCAGGCCACGCAGGCAAAGGGCACTGCCGCCAGCACTTTGCCGAGTGGGAGCCACACCATTCCTGCCAGAGCGGCCAGCCCTCCGCTTGCCAGTAGTACCCCTTGGACGGGCACGATGAGGAGGTTCGTGAGCGGTGCCACCAGGGACAGCCGCCCGAATGTCCCCACCACGAGCGGTGTCGTCATCAATTGCGCCGCGACGCTGACTAACACTAGATCGCGCAGGAAGCGGAGCAGTTGGTGCCGCCGCTCTGCTGGAAGCGGGACGTGCCGTTGCGTGGCAATCACACGTCCCGCGAGGCCTGTCAGCGGCCCGACGAGCACGATAAGCCCCAGCGTCGCCATCGTCGAGAGTTGGAAGCCCACATCATAGAGTTGGCCCGGCTGCCATGCCGTCATCGCCAGCACCGCGAAGGCAAGGGTGTTCAGAGCTACCGTTGCCCGCCGCGCCAGCAGTGCCCAGACACCCAGCAGACCCATGAAGGCAGCGCGCAGCACGGGTGGTTCGCCGCCGACGAGCAGGGCGTAGAGCAGAATCATCGCAATTGCCAGCAGTGACCCCCACCGCTCCCCGAAGAAGCGCCGCCCAATCAGCAGAAAGATGGCGGCGAGAATGGCGAAGTTCGCGCCGCTGATGACCAGGACGTGCGTCGCCCCCGTCGTGCTGAAATCCTCCAGGACTTGCTCAGGAATACCGCTCTCAATGCCCAGAAGGATGCCGTTCAGGAGCGAGGCGTGAGGTTCGGGCAGGAGCAGGGTGATTGTCCGTTCGGCGCGCTGCCGCAGTGCAAAGAGCGCGTGAAAGAGGCGCGACCCGTAGCCGTGCGCGACGGCTGACCCTCGCGCCTCTTCGAGCAGGGAGAAGATGCCCTTATGGGCGAGATAGGCGCGGTAGTCGAAGGTGTCGAGGACGGGCGGCGTGACCAACTCGCCCGTCAGCTTCAGGGCGTCGCCGTACTGGTAAGTG
>DASVVH010000318.1:0-2550 GCA_036386615.1 Ardenticatenaceae bacterium | reverse complement strand
TGACGATATGGATGTCGTTGAAGGGTTCAACACAGCCGTTCGCCTACCCGGCGGCGATGTGCTGGTCATTGGCGCGGAAGGACCAAGCGAGATTTACCGCGTGGCGTCAGGCACCTTCGAGCCAGGCCCATCGTTTGCTGGCATTGCCCCCGTTCGTAGAGTATTTACCCTCTCCGATGGAATCGTCATGGTGCTGGGTCAAGGACGAGTGCTTTATAACTTTTCAACGGGTACGGGTGCCTCTTCCACTTCCCCACACTACCTCAAGCCCTCCGTAGCCCTCCTCCGGAACGAGCAATTGCTTGCTACAGGCGGATGGGAGAACTACGAATGTAAGGAATGGTGCTCTGAGTACACTATAGATAGAGCCTTCCTCAGTACCTACGTGCCGGACAACCTCATCACAGGGTATCTGACCCTGCCGGTTGGATGGATTAATACCATCACCGTGACAGCCCGCTTCAGCGGCACCGCGACCACCGCGCCACTCCTCGAAGCCGAGATTACGGGCGGTCCCAATCCAATACCCGCGACGAATGGAGAGCTTGTCACCACGGCCCTGACCCTCTATCAGCAGGGTACGAATCGTCAGGTCCGGCTGCGTCTGCGTGATGCGTGGGGTCGCTCAGAAACTGTCGTGACGGGTACCGTAGCTATTGACCGCGCAGCGCCTTCCTCCTCTATGACTGCCCTGCCCGCTCAATCTCAGCCTTCCTTTACCTTGCGCTGGCAGAGTAGCGATAACCTGAGCGGCGTTGCCGCCTACGATGTGCAGGCCCGCGCCGGTTCGAGCGGCGCATGGGCCGACCTACTTACCAATACTCAAGCCACGACCACCACCTTCTCCGGTACCAGTGGCACGACCTACTACTTCCGCGTGCGCGCCCGTGACCACGCGGGTAACGTCGAAGCATTCCGCCAGAGCTATAACACCTCCACCCTCGCGGATAGCACGGCCCCCGGCGGCGCGGTGACTATCAACGATGAAGCCATCGCAACCACCTCGCGCGCTGTTAGCCTGAAGCTCTCCGCCAGCGATACGGTCGGCACCGTCGCCTCCATGCGCCTGCGTAACCAGGGGGGAAGCTGGCGCGCATGGACAGCCTATAGTTCCGCCGTGAGCCTTACGTTACCCGTAGGCGACGGGTTGAAGACAATCGAGGCCCAGTTCCGCGACCACGCTGGCAACCTCTCTGCAATCACCTCCGACACCATCCGCCTTGACCAGGCCGCCGGAACCGAACGCACCATCACCATCAACAATGGCGCGGTCTCCACCCAATCCACCCTCGTCACCCTCACCATCGGTGCGCCTGCGGGCACGACACAGATGCAACTGAGCAACGACGGCGGCTTCGGCGGCGCGGTCTGGCAGCCCTTCGACACCCGCCCCCGGTGGCACATCGCCGCCTCTGACGGCGATGTCTCTGTCTACGTTCGCACCCGTGACGCGGCAGGCAACATCAGTGTCTCCTACAGTGATAACATCCGCTACGAGCCTCAAGCGACCCAGCACTGGCTCTACCTCCCCCTCGTGCTCCGGCGCTAACCTGCATGGATGTCGCCTTAGTAGCCCCTCTCCCCGATTTAGAACCCCAGGCGCACGGCGCGCCTGCACACTTCCTATACATGAGACACAAACAGAGGTGAACGGAAGCGAATGCGAGGGCAAGGTTCCAGCAGAATTGAGACCGGGCGCTTAATCTTGCGGCACTTTCGGGACGAGGATTTGGCGACCTTCTACGCCTACCGTAACGACCCGGAAGTGGCGCGCTACCAGAGTTGGGAGCGCATCAGCGAGAGGGAGGCGCGCTTCTTTATCGAGGAGATGCAGGAGGCACAGCCGGGCACGCCGGGCGAGTGGTTCCAGTTCGCCATCGAGTTGAAGGAGGGCGCGGCCCTCATCGGCGACTGTGCCCTGAAGATAAGCGCGGAGCCGCCATACCAGGGCGAAATCGGTTACACGCTGGCACGCGAGCACCAGGGCAGGGGACTCGCCTCGGAGGCGATTCGCGCCCTGCTGGACTACAGCTTCTCGGAGCTACAGTTGCACCGCGTCGTCGCCTCCGCCGATTGCGAGAACACGCGCTCCCTCGCCCTGATGGAGCGCGTCGGAATGCGCCGCGAGGGCCACTTCCTTCAAAGCATGTGGTTCAAGGGCCGCTGGTCCGACGATTGCATGTACGCCATCCTGCGGGACGAGTGGCAGGAGAAGAAAAGGATGAAGGATGAAGGATGAGGGATGAAGTACGGTCAGAGAGGTGAAGGGCAGGGGTTGAGGATGCCTGAAGGACGGGTGGCGCTGATTACGGGCGGAACGCGGCGCATTGGGCTTGCCATCGCGCGGCGTCTCGCCCAGGATGGCTACTCTCTGGCGCTCGTCTACCACCAGAACGAAGCAGCGGCGGCGGCGGCGCTGCTGGAACTACGGCCCCTCACCCCCCAGGTGACGACCCTGAAGCTGGACGTGAGCACGCCGGACGGCGCGCGGCTGGCCGTCGAGCAGACGCAGCGCGTCCTCGACTCGGTGGACGTGCTGGTGAACAACGT
>DASVVH010000317.1:0-5314 GCA_036386615.1 Ardenticatenaceae bacterium | reverse complement strand
CTCGTAGTAGCGCAGGCCGCCCTCGACGGTGTAGCTGAGGGCGACGTACTGCTGGCCTGTGACACGTTCGGGGAAGAAGTAGCGGACGCCGGAGCCATTCTCGCCCTCGTAGAGATAGAAGGTGCCCGGCTGCTCGATTTGCACGCTGGACTGCTCAAGCGATTGGCCGTTGACGACGACCTCCACGTCCGTGATGTCGGTCGCGCGGTCGTCGGCTATCTCGCGGAAGCCGAAGCGGAAGGTGCCACTGGTGAAGTTGATGTAATTCTCTTCCGTGACGCGGAAGGAGCCATCGTCCCGGACGTCAATGGTTACGTCGAAGCGTTCCCAGTAGAGGGATTGGTCCTGCGCCTGGACGGTGGGCGCGAGTAGAAGCGAGAGTAGAACGGCGAGCAGCGCTAAGGTGGCGAGGCGCTGCGGAACAGGCGTGTGGCGCACGGACAGGCTCCTTTTGGAGAAAAGCGACGGATGATGACCGACGAATGACGACCGACGAATGACGACCGACGACCGCCAACGACTGATGGTGACGGGCGAGAGGCGTTGGTATTCAGCAGTATTATAGACGGCCTCAGATTGGCTGCCAATGCGGAGGGGTGAAGAGAGGTGCCGAGGCCGCGTTATGTGAAGTACGGCTTACAAAAGCTTACATTGAAGGGTGATTGTGTAAGCCTTTGTTGACATAAAGTTGAGAGACCAAAGCAAGGGAAAAGAGTTTTGTGCTTGCTGTCACCTTCAAGAAGGAGGACGCGGAGCGGGCGGGTTCCCCCTCACGGGGCTATAGTCAAACCCGCCCCTACAAAGGGCGCTATTGCTTTTTCACACTTTCGATAGTTGAGCCTAGTTTTTCTGTCTTGCGATACGCAGGGGAAGGGGAAGAGGTTGCAAAAAGAGGAGCACGGTTGTGTCGTGCTCCTCTTGTGTTGTCTGAGGTGACGGGTTAGGGGTTCAGGTAATCTTTGAGGCGGCGGGCCCGGCTGGGGTGGCGAAGGCGGCGCAGGGCCTCGCCTTCAATCTGGCGGATGCGCTCGCGGGTGAGGCCGAATTTTTGCCCCAGCTCTTCAAGGGTGTGGGCGCGGCCATCTATGAGGCCGAAGCGGAGGCGCAGGATGCGCGCCTCGCGCGGGCTGATGGTGGCGAGGGCGTTCTCAAGCTCTTTTCGCAGCAGTTCGTGGGAGGCGTTCTCCGGTGGGGAGGGGGTGTCCTCGTCCTCGATGAAGGAGCCGAGTTCGGTGTCGCCCTCCTCGCCGACGGGCTTTTCCAATGAGAGGGGGCGGCGGCTGATTCGCAGCATCCAGCGGACCTTCTGCGGGGTCAGGTCCATCTCCTCCGCGATTTCTTTGGGCGACGGCTCGCGCCCGAACTTCTGCTCCAACTCGCGGCTGATGCGGTAGAGCTTGCGGATGCGGTCGCTCATGTGGACGGGGACGCGGATGGTGCGGCCCTGGTCCGCGATGGCGCGGGTGACGGCCTGCCGAATCCACCACGTCGCGTAGGTGGAGAATTTGTAGCCTCTGCGCCAGTCGAATTTGTCTACAGCCTTCATCAGGCCCAGGTTGCCCTCCTGAATGAGATCGAGGAGTTGCACGCCCTGGCCCATGTATTTCTTGGCGATGCTGACGACGAGGCGAGAGTTGGCTTTGGTGAGGTGGTCGCGCCCCAGTTCACCGAGGCGGATGACGCGTTGCAGGCGCTCCTTCTCGTCCTGGTTGGCGAACTGCCGCTTTCGCAGCTTCTCGCGCGCCTCCTGCCCGGCTTCAATCTGCTGGGCCAGGGCGACTTCCTGGTCGGCGGTGAGCAAGGGGACGCTACCGACCTCGCGCAGGTAGAGGCTGACGGTATCGTCGCTATCAATTCCCGTCAGGTCGAAGACTGGCGATTCGGGAGTGCGGTCAACCAATTCAGCGAGGGGCGGTTCGGGCAAATCTGCCAGCGCTGAGACGCGCCCATTTGGGGAGGGTGGCCCCTCTTCCTCAAGCAGGGCACGGGCTTCGGCTTCAGCTTTAGCCTCGGCCTCACGCGCTTCGGCCTCGGTCTGGTAGATTTTGAAGCCCTCTTCCTCTAGCTGGAAGTAGAGGTCTTCGAGTTCGGCGAGTTGCTCCTCAGGGTCGGGAAAGACGGTGAGGACGTTCGATGAGAGGAGATAGCCCTGGTCACGGGCCAGTTTCATCAGGTCGTCGGCAGTACGTAGTTCCGTTAGATTCACGTCACTTGCCATTCAATACCTCCCGTAGGATCCGCGCGCCACATGGCTTGAAGGTGCAATGAGGGTGTTCATTGCGGGGAGGGAGCGTGGCTTCGTGCAGGATGCCACGCGGGCGGCGCGAGAGGATCGGGGTGCGGGTGTTGCGTTTGCAAGAGAAGCGGGCCTTCGCAGGCCCGCCTTCTTTATGTGTTAGTTAGCGTTGCTTAACAATATAGGCGCAGTATAGCACAGCACTTTTTGCAATGTCAACCCTTTTTGTAAAATTTTGCGCTCTAGATTTTTTCATGTTATAAGTATCAGGTTATTCTGCGAGCGGGCGTGCCTGACCATCTACGGTTCCGGGCGCGCCTTTTTCTTGCAGCCAGGCGAGGACTTCTTCGGGGAGCCACTGGGTGCTACGCTCGATAATGGCCTGCACGAGTTCGAGCAGGTCGCGGTTGCCATCCCAGTGCGAGAGGACCACGCGCTCGTCCACCTCGGTGAGGATGGCGCGGAGCGCGAGGGCGACCATCGCCAAATCGTCCAACTGGCCGAAGAGTTTTATGCTGTCGGGAATGAGGTCTATGGGCGAGAGGACGTAGGCGCTGACGCCCAGCAGGACGGCCTTGTTCCGCCTCGGCACGCGAGGGTCGAGGACGAGGCGGCCCACCAGCTTGATGAGGCTCGGCAAAAGTTTCGCCCAGTCGTCCACTTCCGCGCGGGCCACGCGGGAAAAATCAATCTCTCGCAAGGTGTCGTCTCCTCTCGCTGTTTCAACCTCGTTTTATCCAGCAATGCGCGTGCCCACAAAAAGAGTGGGCGCACCAAACCCGCTAATGGAGGATTGGATTAGAAGTTGGACTATTCGTAGACGAAGGACGAAAGCAACGGCCTACAGCCCATTTGCGCTGCCTCTCTATTGTTCAACCTCTTTTTGATTTCTCTATTAAGAAGCGCGCCCGCCGGAAACCTCCGGCGGGCGCGCTGTGTTCAGGATGCAAGATGAGTGGGCACTAGTGCTTCCTGATGATGGGCAGGTAAACCGGGTACTCGCCGGGTGGCTCCACTGGCGTCACAGTGACGGTGGAGGTAGGCGTGCTCTCCACGGTCACGGTAACGGTGGCTGTGTGCGTAGGCGGTACTGTGACTGTGAAGTCTGGTGTCGCAGTGGTGGTGCGCGTGCCGGTCACGGTGCGGGTGGCGGTGGGTGTGCGGGTAGATGTTTGGGTTGGTGTTCCCGTGCGCGTGGCGGTTGGAGTGGTGGTGCGCGTGCCCGTTACGGTGATGCTCGGCGTTGCCGTGGTGGTGCGTGTCGTGGTGCGCGTGGCGGTTGGCGTGCGGCTCGGTGTTGCAGTGGTGGTGCGCGTGGCGGTTGGCGTTCGCGTGATGGTGCGTGTGCCAGTCACGGTAATGCTTGGCGTTGCAGTGCGCGTGGCGGT
Organism: Ardenticatenaceae bacterium; assembly: GCA_036386615.1. Taxonomy (GTDB): domain Bacteria; phylum Chloroflexota; class Anaerolineae; order Ardenticatenales; family Ardenticatenaceae; genus DASVVH01. Next base: position 1,690 of record DASVVH010000317.1, on the reverse strand, counting down.
GGGTGTTCGGGATGGCGTCGCGGTGCGTGTTGCGGTGGGTGTGCGGGTGGGTGTGCGGGTGGGCGTTCCCGTGCGCGTGGCGGTTGGCGTCCGGCTCGGCGTGGATGTCGGCGTGGGGCCGGAGGGGTCGAAGCGAAGGACGATTAGCCCCTCCGTCCCATCAGAGATGTAGGCATAGCCGCCAGCGACGGCGACATCCCTCGCCTGTCCATAGGTGTCAAAGTGGCCTGCCAGCGTGGTTTCACCCGGAACGGATATGTTCAAGACGCGCAGCCCTCCGGGGGTGCCATCCGCGATGTAGGCGTAGCCCCCGTCCAGGTAGAGGGCCTGGGCGGTTCCCGGCAGTGGATACGTACGCACGACAGCGGGGTCGCCGGGGTTCATCAGGCGCAGGAGACGGAACCTGCCACCGATGCCTGTGGTCGTAGACCGTTCTACCAGATAGACGTACTCTCCCACGACTATCATGTCTTCGATGGAGTGATTGACAGGCTGGTACTGCCCGGCGATGATTGGGGATTCGGGTTCGCTGATATCTATGATTTTCAGGTCGTTGCCCGCGAGATAGACATAATCGCCACTGACGCTGATGTAGCGCGCCTCGCTCTCCATAATGAATTGGGAGTCGAGCCTGACAGGTTGAGAGGGGTTACTTACGTCAAAGATTTCCAGCGATTGACGATAGCCCGCGGGGATAACGTAAGCATAATCACCCTGGATGGCGACATCGTAGATGGAGAAGCCGGTGCGGTCATAGCTTCCTGCCAGGACGGGGTTGCCAGGGTCCGACACGTCATAGATGTACAGAGCATCTGATGCAACGTAGGCGTAGTTGCCCGCGACCGTAATCGCAAAGACCGTTTTCCCAGTAATCGTCCTGACCCAACGCGGCCTGCTGGGGTCGCTCACATCTACGAGTTCGAGGCCGGAACGCGCCATGACGTACGCATAATCTCCGATAATTTCAGTATCGTAAGGCTCGATGTAGTTAGAAGGATTGCCCCAACCCAGGAGACGCAAGGGGTCTCCTACCGGATTGGTAACATCAAAGACGCGAACCCCTAGAGTGCGAAGGGCTAAGTAGGCGTAGCGGCGGTCACCGTCGTCCACGACAGAGATGTCACGCGCTTCATTGAAGTCAGTGCCCGGCTCGTTATAAAACCTCCGCACCCAGCGAGGGTTGCCAGGGTCCGAGATGTCGTAAAGCGTAAAGTTGCCGCGGTAGGGATAAGTAGGATCACCCCCGGCGATATAAAGATAATTCCCCAGGGTCGCAACAGCGTGACTGGGGTCGGATAGAAGCTCCACCTGTGATGGTGAGGCGGGATTGGTAACGTCAATCACGCGCAGTCCAACGCTGCCGTCCGCGAGGTAGACGTAATTTCCGGCAACGGCCACATCCTGCGAATAGCCGTTGGTGTCATAGGAGCCGACTTCGGAGGGTGCTGGGGGCACGGCCACGTTGATGACGCGGAGGCCAGTGCCTCCGTCCGCGACATAGGCGAAGGTTCCCGAGACGGCGACGCTCATGGCAAATCCCGGAGTGTCGTAGCTACCGAGCACATCCGGCGCTTGAGGGTCGCTCACGTCCACGATTGCCAGACCATTTTGCCCCGCCGCGACGTAGGCATACTGCCCCACAAGGGTGACGTTTTGCGCCATGACCGAAGCAATCCCGCGCAGGGTTGGC
>DASVVH010000316.1:0-17479 GCA_036386615.1 Ardenticatenaceae bacterium | reverse complement strand
ATTGTGCCTTTTTTTTCAAATTGGAGCACTAGGGTATGAGAATGAGGCGGGAGTCGCCTAGAATACCCGCCTCGTGGCTTGCCAGTGCTTCGTTCCAGGGGAGGGCAGCATCACGGATGCCGAGGGCACTGAGGAGGGCGAAGTGGAAGTCGAGGGGGTGCTGGGCGGCGCGGCGGGGAACAATGGCGCTCACGTCGGCAAGATCGGCGAAGAGGGCGGGCGTCTCCGGCTCGAACTCGACGCCATCGCGGGAGAAGACAAGCTGGTCAAGGTGCTCGGAACCGCGAAAGTAGTGTACGTCCAGCCCCTCGGCGGCGTAGACGCGGTAGCTGATGACCCAATCCCCGCGCTCGCGCGCAATCTGGCTGGCGAGGCGGTTGAAGCCCACGCCGCGCACAACGGCTTCCGGGAGGTAGGCCGTCACCCACTCGCCCTGCCGCGAGAGAAGCGCGCCGGGCGTGCCGCTCTCCCCGTGCAGGAAGTAGTGCTCGCGGATGGCCTGCTCGGCTTCGTCCAGTGTTGCGTTGTGCAGGTGGAGGTTATAATAGCTGGCATCGGGAATGGTGGGCGGCTCCCATCGGGCGTGTGGTGCTGGTGGCGGGGCGGCGGGCTGGCTCTCAGCTTCCTTTTTGCCCCGGTTGAACCATCTCTTCAGCATGGGTATCGTTCCTCCAGGTGGTTTCTCGTATTGTACCATGATTGACAGCAGGGCCGTGTCAAAGTCCTAGGTGTATTGTTCCATGAGGTTAACACACTGGTACATCAAGTAAGGTCTAGCTACAGTCATGTCATCCTGAACGAAGTGAAGGATCCACCCAGCAATATGCCTGTCGTAGAGCGTTAGCACGTTGCGCCCTCCCTTCGTGACAGGGTGAACCTGTATGCCAACCTTGCGTACCCATACACCTAATTTGTAGACTTTGCCTCCACGCCTTAACTTTATGTCAAGCAATGCCAACATCTATCGGCCCTCAATGTTGGCATTTGTTGGCTTTGGTTCACATAACGTGGCCGGAGTAATAGCGACGCGTCTGCGTTCTCCTTTTCACACCTACCTGCCCTACGCCTTTGACACGACCCTACGATTGACAGGGTGCCCATTCGCGGGTACCGTAGCAGGTTAAAAGATAGGGCAGGCTGGTGCCTGCGCTCCCAGGAGGAGCAAGCTAGTTGACCTATGAATGACGACCGTATTCAACGATTATTGCAGCGTGGCGAGCACGAGCGCGTAGCCTTCCACACGGGGGACAGCGAGGGCGCTATTCAGGCTGTGACGGCCACTGCCGCCGCGATGGCGAACGGCACGGGCGGGACCATCTTCTTTGGCGTGGACCAGACGGGGCGCGCGACGGGGCTGCTGGAGGAGCGCGACAGCCTCGCGGAAGAGGTGATGCAGAAGCTTCACGACTGGACGACGCCCGCGCTCTCGCCGACCGCCGAGTGGCTGAACACCCCGCAAGGGCGCATCCTCGCTATCCACCTTCTGCCCGCCGCGAACCCGCCAGTGATGACGCGGGGCATCGCCTACCGCCGGAGCGGGGCGGAGAACGTAGAGATGACGCGGCACGATTTGGACCGCACGATGCGCGCCATCCCGCAGACGTTCGACCGCCGCCCGGTGCCGGGCGCGACGTTGACCGACCTTGACGAGGGGCGGCTGCGGCGGTACATCCGGCAGCGGCAGGAAGCCTACCCGCAAAGCTCGCCGCTCATCGGCACGACTCAGGAGTTGTGGGAGGAGGTCAAGGCGGTGATGCAGACGGAGGAGGGGCTGGTGCCTAACGTGACGGGCGTCCTCTTCTTCGCCAGCGAACCCGCGCGCTGGATTCCGCACGCGAGGCTGAAGTTGGGGCGATTCCAGGGAACCTCGCCAATGGTCTTCATTGACCGGGACGACGTGTCGGGCACGTTGCCTGAGTTGGTGGACAGGGCCGAGTCGTTCATCCGCCGCAACACCCGAATGGCCTCGCGGGTGGTCGGCTTCGAGTCCGTGCAGGTGATGGAGTACCCGTATCCAGCGCTGCGCGAGGCACTGGTCAACGCCTTCGCTCACCGGGATTGGGAGTCCCGACACGAGGCGGTGCAAGTGAATATCTTCGATGACCGCATCGAGGTTCACTCGCCGGGGGAGCCGCTGTTGCCACTGGACCAACTGGAGGGGGCGCACGCCTCGCGCAACGATAATCTCTGCTATCTCTTCAAGGACATCGGCGAGATGGAGCAGTATGGCACGGGGGTGGCGAAGATGCGCGTGCTGATGGAGGAGCACGGCCTGCCGCCACCACGCTTCCAGAAGCAAGGGCCTATCTTCAAGGTGACGTTCCTGGGGCCGGGCGACCGGCTGCCCGAACTGGCCGCCGACCCGACGGAGCGGGTGGATCTCCGCTCGCTGGGGTTGAACGAGCGGCAGATTGACGCGCTGGGAATCCTGCGGAACGAGAACCGGACCATTAGCAACAGCGAGTATCGCAGGCGCTATGGGGTCAGTGACCGCACAGCACTCCGGGACATGAGCGCGATGATGGAGCTGGGATTGATCCGGCGCATCGGCAGCGGGCCGCAATCGTTCTACGTGGCGCGTGAGAGCGCGCATGAGGAAGAGTAAGGCAGGGAGCGCGGTGCTGCTCCAGAACGAGGCGCGCCTAGATGGCGCGCCTCGTTGTTTATGGCGGGATAGCCACTTTGGTGGCGGTGTGCTGGCGGTATCGGATAGAGGACTGATTTAGAAAGTTGACTATCAGTAGACGAAGGTCGAAGGTCGAAAGACGAAAGGACAGCACAGGCTTATGTTCCAGCTTCTTTACCTTATCCGATCTTTAATTGACTTCTTCATGAGGCGCTGAAAAGGTTGCAGGCGTGGATTGGCGGGATGGTTGTATTGGCGGCGGAATGATGGCGGGAGGGGCGGAGCTAAACAGGCGTGGCGGGATGGCGAATTTTGTGACGGGTTAGATGGCGGGATAGGGGAAGGTCGGGTAGGGAACAGAACTCAAGGCTTGAGCATGCGCTGCTACGATGCAGCCACAGCAGAGGCTGTCGGTGGGTGTCCTCCTGGAGACAGCGTGAGGGCTGGCGTGGCGGGAAGACCCTGAAACTGGCGGGCTTCGTGACGGGATAGATAAGTGCTCCTCTTCTCACCATGTAGGAGAGGAGAAGGTCTGGTGTTACCGTTAAGTATATGGCACGCGGCCAATTTATCAACTGTATCATCGCTATGTCAAAGGCAGAGAGCGGGCGCGGCGAAGCGAGTGGCGGGGAGTGGGGTGCAAGAGGGAGGCCACGTTAGATAAAGCAAAGCCTACTAAAGCCTACTTCAAAACGAGGTCGCAGCCTACTTTGTTGATACTTACCTGAACTGATGCTTTAGGCAGACCTGATAGATGTAGGGCTGAAGTGCGATTCTGCTCCTTTACGGTCCTTCGTTGTTGGTGTTAGGGCGTTGGCGGGATTGGCGTGTTGGTGGCGGTATGATGGCGGGGTATATTTCACCGCGTCGGGATTTGTGGAGAACTTTGTGGATAACGTAAATTGTGCATCTATTCTCTTGTAGAGGCTTTATCCCTGGAAAGCGGCAGCTTATTAGGATTGACAGATTAGAGGTTGGCGGATTGGCAAAATAGTTGCCGCAATGTTGGCGGATACGGCGGGATGGTGACGGGGTAGGTTTCCACACGGCGGGGATATGTGGATAAGTGGAATACTCGTGGCGGTGTTCCCGCCATGAGGCGGGTTCAGTGGCCGGATGGTGGCGGAAGAGGGGTATCCGATGGCGGTTGAAGGTAGCAAAGCATTGTTGAAATGGCGAGTTAACCCCTGAAATCGGCTAAATGGGCGCTTCGCAAAGCGAAACTACACAATGGTGTAGTGGCGGAAGGCGAAGAAAGAGGTCGGAATGATGGCGGGTGTCCCCCCTTGAGTATGGCGCGAGCCTGCCCTACTATAAGTAGACGAAAGCAGAACGGAGACCACAAGATATGGTCTCCGTTCCTGAGGTGAATTGTTCCGGCCATCGGCTGCCACCGATATTGCCCGCCGAAACCCCTTCGACCAGCGTCGCAAAAGCTGCCACTTTCGCCCTGCTGTCGCCGGGAAAGCCAGTGTAGCAGGGCCAGATGGGGAAAGTCAAGGGGGTTAAGGCTCTCAGAGGTGAGAGATGACTTCCCCGTTTTTTACGGTCCTGCCCGGCCACGACCTCGCTTATAACGAGGTGGTGAAGCCAAACCGGCGCTGGGCCTTTTCGTATTATTTTCTGCATCGCTGGCTGCCCCTGCTCCACCCGCAGCAGGCGATGCTAATTCAGGTGTTGCGTCAGAGTACGTGGCAGCACGGAAGGCCAACGGGCCACTGCCAACTGGCGAATGCTACGCTCTGCCGCCTGTTGGGGTGGGCCGAGAGCAGCCACAAGACGCTGCTGGCGGAACTGGAGCGCCCCCTGACGGGATGGTTCGTGCGGCGCGAACGCACGCGCAAGCGGCACGTCACAGAGGGACACGCCGTCGAGGGAGCGCCGCGCTACCGTGTGACGATGGACGAGCCGCTGACGCCGCGCGACCAGAGGGCACTACACGCGCTCCTCGCGCAGGCGGAACCCGCCACGCCCTACGAGGCGGCGGAATGCTTGAAGGCGTTAGCGGCGCGGCGAACGCGCGAGCTGTGGGCGATGCTGGACGCGCAGAGCGTTCCCGACATCCCGCCAGAGCGTCCCGCCACCGTTGCGGCCATTGCCCGCGCCGTGTGGCCGCACCTCGCGCCCGCCGCGCTGGATGAATCGCGCCCCTTCGCAGAGACCGCCGAGCAGTGCCAGTTGCGGCTGACGGGCGCGGGATACGCGCACATGGAATTGGACTACCTGCTGCGAAGCTGGCTGCCGGTAATCGGCGTCAACAATTGCTGGCTCGCCATCGTTCTACGGGCGCGCTGCTTTCACGACCCTCACATAGGCGAGACTCGCGACGTTATTACCCTCAGCCGCCGCGAGTTAGAGGCACAACTTGGCATACCGGAGCGGACTTTCCGACGCCTGCTGCGAGACGAGCAGACCTTAGACCTGTTTCACATCTCGCCCGCAGGTAAAGAGGCTGACCCGACCTGCCCCCGCGAGTTGCCCCAGCGAGGCGACGTGATCTTCCACGTCGCCTATCCGCTTTTGCCTATCGCCCCTGCCGACCAGAAGCGCTACGAGACGCTGCTGTTCGACCGGAATCACAAGGTCGCCGAGACTAGCTTTTCCACAAGCGGCCAGACAACCCGGCTGGAAGCGGCCAGACAACCCGGCTGGTCTCTGTTAGATATTCACAACCAGCCAGCAAACCCGGCTCAAGGCAGCCAAATGACCCGGCTGTTCGATAGGGAGGCCGCCAACGAACCCATCTCAATTCGGCCAACGAACCCATCTGAATGGGAGGAAAGCGGCCACACAACCCCGCTCGATGCGGCCATTGAACCCAACATTCAAGAAACCTTAAAAAGCAATGAGCTTCTCACCAAAAGAAAAGAATCCTTCCCAAAAACCTTAGGGAAGGGAGGGGAGAGGTCAGAACGGGAGGAAATCATCAAGGTTCTGGAGCCGTTCGGCATTCAGGGATTGGCGCGAGTTCTGGAAAACCCAGATTTGACCCTGGCAGAGGTTCGAGGCTGGATTTACAGGGGGTACGAGGAGGTGGAGGCTCACCAGATGGGAGGCTACCTGTTCCGCCGCCTTTGCGTGGATGGAGAGACGAACCAACAGGCGGCGCTGCCGGAGATTTACCGTCTGGTTGGGGCCATCAGCAAGGAGGAAGAGGAAGTATTCGAGGGCTGGTGGATGGACGAGCAGGTAGCACCGCCATTCTCAGATCAGGAGCAACGGGCACGGTACGGCGCATGGCTCAAAGTCAAGAAGCGCGAGGAGGGAAACCCCGACCGCCCGGATTTTTCGCCCCACGCCTGCTGGCGACGGGAGATGGCGCGGGTGAGATGTGGGATGTGAGGATTAGGGGTCTTGGATGGTGACGATGATTTTGCCGAAGTTTTGATTGGATTCCATGTAGCGGTGGGCGTCCGCAATCTGTTCGAGGTGGAAGCGGCGCTCGTCCAGAATGGGGCGAAGCTGGTCTGTGGAGAAGGCAGGCAGCACCTGTTCCGTGAAGGCGGCGACGAGGCGGCCCTTCTGTTCGAGGGTGCGATCCCGCAGGGTGGAGCCATGCACGGAGAGCTTCTTGGAGAGGAAGAGGCCAAGATTCGTCTCAACTGTGCGGCCAGCCATCAGTCCAATAAAGACGAGACGGCCCCAGAGCGCGAGGGCGCGTAGGTTATCATCCCAATAGGGCGCGCCGATGAAGTCAACTATTATGTCAACTCCTTCCCCGTCCGTCTCATCCAAGATGCGATCCGCGAAGTTCTCCTCTCGGTAGTCAATCACCGTATCGGCACCCAGTTCCCTCACTCGTTCCAGCTTACCGCCACTCGCCGTCGAGAAGATAGCGCTGGCTCCCCGCCACTTCGCAAGCTGGATGGCAGCGGAGCCGACGCCACTGCCGCCCGCGTGGACCAGCACTCGCTCCCCTGGCTGAAGACGCCCGATTTCGATTAAGTTGCTGTAGGCGGTGAGCCAGACTTCGGGAATGGCTGCCGCCTCCTCGTAGCTCATCCCTTCAGGGATGGGCATGAGCGTTTCCTGAGCGACGGCGATTCGCTCGGCGTAGCCGCCACCGCTGAGGAGCGCCATCACTCGCTGCCCCGGCTGCCAATCGGTAACGCCCTCTCCAACTTGGAGCACGCGGCCCGCACATTCGAGGCCGGGGTAGGGTGGCGCGTCGAGTGGTGGCGGGTAATTGCCCTGGCGCTGGAGGAGATCGGCACGATTGAGGGCCGTCACGTGAACCTCGATGAGCACCTGTCCCACCTTGACATAAGGTTCCGGTACTTCCTGAAGCTGGAGGACATCAGGACCGCCCGGCTGAGTAATGACCACCGCTTTCATATATCTACCACCTTATGTCAAGTGATGTAAGACGCTTTTGGCCCCAACCCGACATTATTCCGCCACAAAGTGCCCTATTCCGCCATCTTCAAGTGGCTTTCTCATGAGAGCTAAGGCTCTTCTATCTCTTGTAGGAGGGTGTGGAGCCGCTGAATCCTGCGACGAGGGGTACGGGCGCGGCGGGAACCACGCGCCGCCTCATCATAGGAGCGAAGCTCGCTCTCCAGAAGGGCGAGTATCTGGTTATCGGTGACTTTCTTACGCAGGGCTTCGTAGCGCGCGGCGGCAGTCGTCAGGCTTCGCAACAGGCGGGAGACTTCTTCGGGAAGGGTTAAGTCTTTCCTGGGCAAGGCGCTGGTGTATGCGTCTTCCTCAGTGCCGGAGCGAAGCTCAATCAGTGGCTCGCCCTCTACCAGTGTGGGTTCCTCATCGAGCGTATCATCACTCAAGGCGGCAGCCTCGCGGCTGGAAAGCCCCTCTTCGACAATGAGCGCGACGAGCCTGCGCTGCTCTTCCGGGGACTTGCCGACGAGCGGGCGAAGCTGTGCCTCGCTGAGGCCGTGCTGTTTCGCCTGTGCCAATACGAGAGGATCGAGGTCCGTGAGTAGCTTGAGGTGGCGTTGAATCTGCCGCGCCCCGGCGGGCACCTGTTGCAGGACGGCTTTCCGCCCGCGAAGGCCGCGTTTGGCCGCGCGCCAGTAGGCGTCGGGAAGTTCGAGCCGCCCGTTGCGGATGCCGGGGGGTGCGCCGTTGACGAGGTATTCCGCCTCCTCGGCCAACATGCTGGCATAGGCGATGGCGCGGTCCACCGCCGAGGTGTAGGATTGACGCTGCTCGTTTTCGGCTACCTGCCGGAGGCGCGAGGCTTCGGTGATGACGACGGCACGGATGAAGGCGGGGTCTTCGCGCCACTCGTCGAGTTCCACATCCAATTGTTCAGGCCCATGAATCAGGAGCCATCGCATCATCTGGTAGGCCCAGAAGCGGCCCTCGCCCGTCTCGATGACGTAGCGGTAACCGACGGGAAGGTCGCGCGCGGGCGTGACGGTAATCGGCGCGACCTGACCCTCGGAAAGTATTGAGCGGGCGAGGTCAATCGAGGCGTGCCACGCCTCATCGAGCGCCGGGCTTTCCTCTGCCTCGCGCCTTCCCGCAATGTAGTCCAGAAAGTCCTGTGCATCCCACTCGCCCTCGTAAAGCCGCTCTATCTCGGTCAGTTCGATAGGCCAACGCAGGCGACCCTGGTATCTGTCGGGCAGTATCTCATCTAAAGGAATGGAGAGGATACGCTCTTCGGCGCGCTTGCCCGGCCCGTCGCGGTCTAGCGATGGCTCGGCAGGCTCGGGTATGGTGCGGCGCTGAGGGCGACCACCCTGGCGCAAGAAGTTCTCCCGCATACGGTCGGCGCGACCCTGAGTCATGCACTTACCTCCAACTTTCCGGCCATCATGGTATCGAACTCTCGAAGCAGGTTGATAATGACCTTGGACGCGCGCGTAAAGTCGGTGCCTCGCACAAAGGCGACTGGCAGCCCGTCCTCGGCTGCTTTGGGGAAGGCAAGCCAGGAGGGGACGATGGTTTGGCAGGCTAGGTCACCGAAGAGTTCTATCGCCGCATCCGCCGCCTGTAAATCGTAGCTACCCGCCTGCATCTTGATACGGTTGAGGACCAAGGCAAGCTGCATGGGGCGCACGGAGAATGGGCGAAGCTCGTCGGCGAGGGTCACGATGTCAGCCGCCGCGCCGCGCGCGCCCGCGTGTGGGTCAATCGGAACCACAATCAGATCGGCGGCGACCAGCGCGGCGGAGGTAATCTCGCCCTTCGTGTCGGGAGGGGTGTCCACGACAAGCGCATCGTATTGTTCGGTGAGTTCCTCGGAGCGGGCGAGCAGGTCAACCAGAAGGCGCTCACGCCCGCGAATTGTGCGGCGCGTCACGGGGTCGGTGCCCCGGTTAATCTCAGTCAGGTCATCATCCGCGGGAACAAAGTCAATATTGGAGATGTCTGTGTTGACCAGTGCTTCGGAGAGGTGGCCCCCCGCCAAAGCACGGGAGATGGGCGTCTCGACCTCATCCGCGTATCGGTGCAGAATCTCGCTTAGAGAAGCCTGTGGGTCAAGGTCCATGAGGAGTACGCGCTTGCCCTGAGCAGCCAGTGCTCCTGTGATGTTGAGGCTCAACATCGTCTTGCCGCAGCCGCCTTTACGATTCGCCACCACAATTCGAATCATGTACTATCCTTGCTAGCAGGCTCATGTCGAGTGTGACCAGATACAGCTACTTATGGCTAATACTACATCTTTCACGGTTGTAAGCAAACGTATTATAGCGCTCGCTGGAAAGGGGAGCAGGTAAACTCGTCCGCGCGGACGCGCTTTATGTTAAGCTAAAGTGACCGGGTGAGTTGTCATAATATACGTCCGCGCGGACATGTTTCATGTGACACTCTGCTAGGGGACAGTTGGGAAGGTGGAGATTAAATGGATGATGCGGCGCTAGTTCCACAGATTCAAAAGCAGATTCTCTTCTACGGCGACCAGATTGTTGCTGTACAGATGGAAGAGGGCAGCGTTTTCGTGCCCATCCGCCAGATGTGCGAGCTTCTTGGAATCGGCTACCAGGGTCAGATTGACCGCATTCGCCGCGATGCTGTGTTGCAGAAGTACGAGGCCGAGGTTCTTGTCGCTAACCCGGAAGGAGGCGGTGCCCAGGCGACGAATTGCCTCGCGCTCAAGTACGTGCCCGGCTGGCTCTTCGGCATTACGGCCAGCCGCGTGCGTGAGGAGGTCCGGGAAAAGCTCATTCTATACCAGGAGCAGGTATACGACATTATCTGGCAGGCGTTTCGGGATGAGGTTGCACCACTGGCGCGGGAGAAGTTTGAAATAAAGCCACCTCTAGATGAGCTGGCGGCTATCGAGCAGATGGGCCTCGCCATTTACCGCCTTGCTCGCCAGCAGAGAGCGATGGAAGCCCGGCTCGACAACGTAGAGGACACATTGTGGGAGGTAGACGAGCGCACACGGGGTGACGTTGAACGGCTAAGGGGCGAACTGAATGCTTTAGAGTTGAGACTGGCCCCTCCCGCGAAACGTGCTGTCATTACGGAGACACAGGCCGCCGAACTCTCGCAGGCGGTCAAGACGGTGGCAATGGCCGTAGGGAAGCAGAGTGGGCGCAATGAGTTCGGGGGCATCTATGGAGAACTCTACCGGCGTTTCGGCATCACCTCCTACCGCAACTTGCCTGCTACCGCCTTTCAGGAGGCGATGGAGTGGTTGGAATCCTGGTTCCGCACCCTTAGCGGCGGGGAGGATAATGAATCGAACCAGTAGAAGGATGCTTCGTCGCTACTACGAGAAACAGCAAACTTGACATAAAGAGGAGGGGTCAGCGTAACACTGACTCCTCCTCTTTACTATTTTCCTTTACAGTCACTAGTCCGGCGCTATGAGAGGGTAGGGTTGCTCCTGAGAGACTTGCGCCTGCGCGGCTCGCGTCTCATCGGACCAGAAGGTCTTGATGTATTCGAGAGTTGCCACTATCTCTTCATGGCTCAAGGTATCGTTGAATGCAGGCATCGCACTGTTTGGCATCGCTCCGCCATTCGCCACGATACCATATAGTTGAGCATCGGAGTGATGCCAGGTGTGGCCTGTGTCATCATGCGGTGGCGGCGGGAAGCTGCCGTTCTGGTTCGGCTGTCTCCAATCGGCGACTGTCCCTTCGCCGTGCAGACCGTGACACGAGGCACAATTCTCCTCGTAAACCTGTCGTCCAAGTGCAAGTTGCGCCGCGTCCGCGTCAGACGTGCCGTTACTGGTGCTTCCGCACGCTACGAGCAGTACGGCCACACTCACAAGGAGAGGCCATCTCGTCACTGAGTCGCCTCTGAGACCGTCAGCGTGCCTTCCATGCCTGCCTCACGGTGGCCTGGAACCGTACAATAGTAGGTATAGGTGCCCGCTTCGGAGGGTGTGAAGGTGGTCGTGCCCTCCTCGCCCGATTCCAGGTGCAGGTGAACGTCCGCCTCACTAGCATGAGCCTCACCGCCGTGCTCGCTGTGCCCTCCCGCGCCCGCCTCCGGCTCAAGCGGTATCTCATCAATGGTGAAGTCGTGGGCTAGCGCTCCATCGTTGGTGAAGTGAACCTCAATAGGCTGGCTTGCTACCCCTTGAAGTTCTCCCTTGTCGTACTTGATGTCCTCTGCCACAAGGTTAATCTGCTGGGCCTCGGTAACTGCCTCTTGTTGGGTCGTGTTTCCCCCACAGGCAGCGAGAAGAAGGATAAGCAGCACAATGAACAACAGTCGTCTCTTCTCGGTCATGATTGGATTCTCTCCTGCTCATGAAAAGTGGAACACGACTATAGCCGTGTTCCACTTCCCCTGCTTCTTGCTGTTGGTAATAAATTACGCGGCGGGGTAGCCAATCTCTCGCAGGGTCGCCTCGATGGTTTCCCAACGAGCAGGCTCTTCCCACTCGACAGTGACGTTCTTGGTAGCCTGATCCGCGTGAACGGTGCGGACCCCGGACACCTCAGAAACTTCGCGTTCAATTGTAGCGGTGCAGTGACCGCAAGAGATGTTAGGAACCTGGATGCTCTTCTGCATGATATTTCCTTTCGAGGTATCACTGTCTCCCTCCCCCCTGGGAGGGGATTGCTCTTAGTATATCCTAAAGTGTCTGAAATGCAAGTCTGCTAAATTGCGTAATTTTACAGAAGCGGAACCCGCTGCCCGATGCTCTGTCGGGCTAGCCTCTAGCATGGCGGGAAAAATGGCGGGTTCTCTGCCATGCTCAGGATGTGTACCCACTCGCAAAGATAGCCGCCATATCTACTCCTGTAGCCGTCACTGAGCCAGCCAGTCTCTCTGGTTCGCCTTCCCGTCAGATGGTGTAGGTCAGAGATGTCCCGAAGCAAGTGATGACACGCGCGGGGAGATGTGCCACAATATAGGGGAATTGCGCCTGAATTCTGTGCAGGCGCATGTGCTGGAAGGTGAACAAACAATGCAACGATTATTACCGCTTGTAGCCGTCCTCATCCTATTCCTGGTTGTGGGTTGCACGCGCAACGCGCCCGTGCCCGGTTCTGTCGGGGAAGCCACGTCTACTCCTCTCATAGAGCCAACAGCCGCCGTTCAGGAACTGCCGGAAACCCTCCTCATTTTTACACGCGAAGGGGGCATCGCAGGCTTCTGTGACACGCTGACCGTGCATGCCGCCGAAGCCTCTTTGGAGCACTGTGGAGGGCAGAGCAGCCTCATCACTCTGGACGAGCAGACGCAGGCCGAACTTGAAGCGTTGGCGCGCCGCTATGGCCCGACTGTTGTGGGAGGCGAGGACAATCTCGGTGGCCCGGACAGTCTGAAGCAGGTGCTGGATTTCCGGGGCATCGGTTCAGAGGAGCCAACGGAGGAGGTGTTGGACACGCTACGCGGCATCGCCTCGGACATTATCTCGCGGGCCGAGTAGCCAATCGAGGGCTGCGCTGGCTGCACAATGCTCACATCGCGCATCTTGGCTTGACATAAAGTATAGAAGGGGGGCAGATGGTTCTGGCCCCCTTCTATATTGATAGACTGGCTATCGCTGTTGCAGGAAACGATGATGCGGGATGCGATGCTCCGGCTTCATCTTGACGAGTTCCGCGTCGTCTATGGGGCTGGTGCCGCGAAAATGCATCACGTTGCCAACTGTATCATAGAGGTAGCGGCGGCGCGTCCAGCCGTCTGGACCCCAGTGATGCACAACATCAAAGAGCACCTCGTCGGTCTGCGGCATCACCTGCTCGCTGACCAGCCAGGCAGGTTGATCAGGGTCCAGCATCTTATAGAGTTTGCGGTCGCGGGCGGCACGCCACGCGTCATTCACTACGTAGTCCATATAATACTCTCTGGTCTCGGTCAGTGCTGGGGATGGCTCACTATACAGCAGAATGAGAACCACCGGAAGTCAACCCTAGCTGGCTTGCTGGTCCTCCCCCTCGTCCTGCTGGTCAAGGTCGTGGAAGATGTGGCTCTCTACAGGCTGGCCGAGCAGCAGGTGCTCGCGGACAACCCGTTCGAGCAGGTCAGCCGTCAGGCTGTGATACCACTGCCCCTCCGGGTAGACGACGCCGATTGGCCCGTGCTGGCAGACGCCGAGGCAGGGAGTCTCGCCGCGCTTGACGCGATTCGGGCCGAAGAGCAGGCCATAATGGGTCAGCAGGCTCGGCAGCAGTTGGTAGAGCTTCCTCCCCGCGTCGGGCGGCGCGCAGAACTGGCCCGTGCAGATGAGCAGGTGGCGGCTGTACGGAGCCATCTTTGGGCCGGGGGCGCTCTCGCTTCTCTCTGGTTTCAATAGCTTTCAAGCCTTTCCAGGCGCTGGCTGGTCGTCAGACGTTGGGGTTGCCATCGGCGTCGTAGCAGCCGCGCATCGTCTCCTCTTTCAGGTGGTCTACAATGGCCTCCAGGCTGCCCGTCTCCTTCCAGACACGAAGCTGGCGGTCGGCGCTCGTGCCGTGCTCAAGAATCTGGTAGACGTATTCGACCTCGCGGCGGGAACCAAGCTCGTCTATCGAATCGTCTATGAACTCGACTAACTCGTGAATGAGTTGCCGCGCCGGAAGCTCCTGCTGCCGCCCGAAGTCTATCAGATTGCCCTCGATGCCGTATCGCACGGCGCGCCACTTGTTCTCGTCAATCATGGCGGGCGGGTAGAGACGGAAGGTCGTGTTGTTGCGCCGCATCTTCCACAGCTTGAGCACCAGAGCCTGTAGGATGGCCGCGATGCAGAGCGCCTCGTCAATCGTCGTGCAGAGGTCGGCGACGCGGAATTCCAGCGTGGGATAGGCGTGATGCGGGCGCGCGTCCCACCAGATTTTGGAGGCGTTCGGGATGGAGTTCGTGCGGACCAGCATCTGCACGAAGCGCTCGTACTCGGCGGCGGAGCCGAAAGTGCTGGGAATGCCCGTGCGCGGGAAGCGGCGGAAGATGACGCTGCGGTAGCTCTTGAGGCCCGTGTTGCGCCCCTCCCAGAAGGGGGAGGAGGTGGTGAGCGCGAGGATGTGGGGCAGCATGTAGCGCGAGACGTTCATCACGTCTATGACGAACTCCGGGTCCTCGATGCCGATGTGGACGTGCATGCCGAAGATGAGGAGCTGGCGGGCGAGTTCCTGCATATCTTCCAGCACGCCCAGGTAGCGCTCCATCGGGGTCACTTCCTGGTCTATCCAGTGAGAGAGGGGGTGCGTGCCACTGGCGACGATGGCGAGACCCTTGGAGCGCGCGAGGTCGTTTATCATCGTCCGCATCTTGATAATCTCGGCCCGCGCTTCGGGGATGTCGCGGCAGACGTTGGAGCCAAGCTCGACCATGCTCTGGTGCAGTTCGGGTTTTATCTGGCGCTCTCGCAGCACAGTGGTCTCGCCATCCAGAAACTGCGTGATGTAGCTGGTAAGCTGGCGCGTCTCCGGGTTGATAATCTGGTACTCTTCTTCGATGCCGATAGTAAGAGATGGACCAGGAATCACGATTCCTCCTCGGTCGGGTAGTAGGTGGAAGGGTCACTCACGTTGCTACAGTATATTCTGGCAGAAGATGGGGGTTCCGCGCAAGGGGCTAGCCTCTCGGCTCGATGATGAAGGTGGGCGTGACGGAGCCGCCGCCCGCCGTAACGTTGAGCAGGGTGGTGGAGGCGAGGCGCGTGAGCAGGCCGTGCGTCGAATTGCCCTGGAAGATGTAGGGGTCCATATCCACGAGGCGCGTCGAGATGTCCAGCCGCCGCTGCTCCTCGATGTAGGAGGGGAACTCCTCGCGGGCAATCTTCACCTTGCGCTGGACGATGGACGGCTCGCGCAATCCCTCTTCCAGCGCGGCCTGCCATTCCTCGGCGCTGCTCTCCCAGCCGATGATGACGCCCTTGCCGCCGTACTCGTCGTTAGGCTTGAGCACAAACTGGTCGCGGTGCTCGGCGATGTAGGGGAGCAGGTCTATTGTCTGCCCGTCGAGCGTCGTCTTGCGCTCGGCCACCTTGCGCGTCCAGGGGATGTGCTTGACGATGGCCTCGCGCTGCTCGTCGGTGTAGAAGGGCGCGTACTGCTCGTCACTCAGGAGGGCAAAGCTCATCTTCTTGTGCAGCGGCTTGCAGCGGAAGGGGTTGACCATCGTGACGTTGCCATCGCGCAGGGCGTCAATGATGGGGTGTTCCATACCGTAGCGCTGCAACAGTTCGCTGCCAAGGACGCGCTTGTAGATGATGTGGATGGGCCTGCCGTCGCCGCGCAGGGTCTTGCCATCGTATTCCATCCGCTCCGGCGCGGTGATGAAGGAGTCTACGCCCTGGCTGTGGAAGAACTCGTCGTAAATCTCGAACTCGTTTTTGGTCGGCAGGTCGCCCCAATCTACGATGCCGATGGTGGGCGGGAAGTGGCGGCCCGCCTTGCGGTGCATCGCCAGGAGCGTGTCGAGCACGCGCCCCCGCAGCGGAACCATATTGACCTCGTAGCGCTCCTGGAACTGCCGCATGGCAGGAAGCTCGAAGAACGCCTCGCTCAACACGTCCTCGTAACCCGCGCCCGCCGGAGTCTCGGCGTTGTACTCGACGAAGTGCAGGGTCGGCTCGCCCTCCGCCTCGTGAGTCAGGAAGGAGTCGAGGCGGCCCGTGGGCGTCGGTGTATGATAGCCTGGGTCTATGGCGAAGGCGGCCTCTTCCAGTTCGGTCAGCCCGGCCTCGGCGCGCAATTCAGGCTGGTCGAGCATCGCCTCGAAGAGACGATGGAACGCGCCCAGTAGCACGTTGCATTCCTGCTGGACGTAGGCGTACTCGCGCGGCGTGAGGAAGTGCGGGCGAAGCACGGTGCAGAGCAGCCGCCCCCCAAAGGCGAGGCGGCGCTGCTGCATCATCTCCTTGAGCAGTTCCCAGTTCTCAGCGGCGACCTCGTCCGTGAAGAGGTCGTGATAGTCCTGGATGGCCCGTTCAATCATGGATGCTCCTGTAGCATATATAGTGCCGTGCTGTGAGTAGGTTAACTCCGCTAGATAGAAGACCCGAAGGGTCTCAGAACCCTCCGGGTCTTGTTGGAAACATAACGTGCGAGCCGTCCTGTAATCTTACTGGCTTGCCGCCTGCGCGCCTGCGTCCTGTGCCTGCTGGGCGCTAATGTACTTGTACCAGCGATACTCCTCGCGCGGCTCGGCGCGGCTCTTCGCCTTCTTGATGCACATGTCGGCCATCTTGTTGACGGCCCAATCGAAGTAGAAGGGCGTCAGGGAGTAGATGTCCATGTCGGGCGCGGGGTTCATGAAGTCAATCGCGTAGGGCACGCCATCGCGCACGGCGAACTCGGCAGTGTTCATGTCGTAGCCTAGCGCCTGGCAGAGAATCTGCGCGTCGCGCACCACACGCGCGCCCAATTCCGGCGACATGTGCTCGTGCTCGACGTGGTAGCGGCGCTCGCGCGGGTCGTACTTCATGGGCAGGATTTCGGTCTGGTCAATGCAGAGGCAGCGGATGTAGTGGTCCCACTCGATGAACTCTTGCAGAATCATCTGGAGGCGGCCAGAGTCGTCGTAGCGGAAAATCAACTCGTCTATATTGTCTACTTTGTAGACCTCTTTCCAGCCGCCGCCGTGCGCGTCCTTCAGGATGGCGGGCAGGCCGATGTAGTCCACGATGGCGTGCCAGTCCAGCGGGTATTCGAGGTTCCGCAAAGACTCGGCGACGACGCCGGGCACGTAGTCCTTGTTGGGCAGCAGGATGGTCTTGGGGCTGGCGACGCCGAGTTTGGTGGCGAGGCTGGCCTCGAAGAACTTGTCGTCCGCCGACCACATGAAGGGATTGTTGATGACGTGCGTGCCCTGTAGCACGGCGTTCTTCAGGTAGGCGCGGTAGTAGGGAATCTCGTGCGAGATGCGGTCCACGATGACGGCGTAGGGGCACGGCTCATCCATGCGCGTGCCGCCCAGCTTGACGAATTCGGCCACCACGCCCTCGTCGCGCTTGTTGACCTCTTCGATGAAGGCGGGGGGCCAGGACCATTCACGGCCCACCATCAACCCGATTCTTTTGACCTCGTTATCGGCCATATGGACTCCTTTCAGAAGGTAATCTGTTTGCACTCACTCACGTTGCCGGGTAGCTCGGTTATCCCTGGCTCTCTGCTGGCACGCCTGGAGCGCTGTATCGGTGTTGAGCGATAAGCAAATCCCTGACCTACAGCAGGCAAGACCAGCGCTATTGACTTTCGCCTGGCACATCCCCAGATGCGTGGACGTAGATTTTGTCGTGCTGGGACGAGGTGTACACCAGGCCCGAAGGGTCAACGTCAACGAGAACTCCCGGTTGTGCGCCGCCGAGCACCGTTCCATCAAGGGCGAAGAGGTACATGACCGAGCTTGTCGTACCCCCCACGTAGATTCGGCCCCGTTCTTCGTCTACGGCAATCGTGGAAGCTGTGTCGTCGGGATCGGGGAGCGCCCAGCGTATGACCTCACCTGAGGCAGACCAGACCGTTACCTGGGGGGTGGCCTTATCCA
>DASVVH010000315.1:0-16441 GCA_036386615.1 Ardenticatenaceae bacterium | reverse complement strand
TCCCTTCGTGCTTGGGCCAACCTGTATGCTAACCTTGTGTATCCGTACAAGTAAGCCGTTACACAAGGAACAATTTTAATAGGGCCGCTCGGTGGCGGGGTTGGTCTCTTCGTAGAGGGTCAGAAAGCTGTCGTAGCGGCTTCGGGCGATGTCACCATCCTCGACGGCCTGCTTGACGGCGCACTTGGGTTCGTGGTGGTGCGTGCAGTCGGAGAATTTGCACCGGCTTGGGAAAGGGCGGAACTCGATGAAGTAGTAGTCCAGTTGGGCAGGCTCGATGTCCCACAGGCCGAACTCGCGCACGCCGGGGGTATCGGCCACGTAGCCGCCGCCCTCCAACGGGTGAAGGGTGGTCGTGGTGGTGGTGTGCTGGCCCTCGCCCGCGAAGAACTCGCTCACCTCGCCAACGCGAAGGTTGAGGCCCGGTTGGATGGCGTTGAGCAGTGAGGATTTCCCCACGCCGGAGACGCCCGCGACGACGTTCGAGTGGCCGACAATGGCCGCGCGCAGGTCGGCAATTCCCTCGCCCGTCTTCGTGCTCGTGAAGAGCACGGAGTATCCCAGTTGCTCCTCGTAGAGGGCGCGAATCGCCTCCAACTCGGCGGGGTCGCCCTGGTCGGTCTTGTTGACGACGAGAAGCGGCGTCAGTTCATTGACTCCGGCATAGACGAGGTAGCGGTCTACCAGTTCCTGCCAGAAGGGGGGACCGCCGACACTGGCGACGATGACGAGTTGGTCCACGTTGGTGACGATGAGGTCTTGCAGGTGGCGGCGGAACGGGTCGGGGCGGCTGAGGATAGTGGTGCGCGGCACGATGGCGACGATGAGGCCCCCACCGTCGGGGTAGTGCTCGATGTGAACGCGGTCGCCGGGCGCGGCGACGGTCGTGTAGGTGCGGATGCCACCCTTGAAGGCTCCCTTGACGGTAGCGTCCACTATCCTGCCATCGGCGTCCATCCTGACGTAGTGGTGGCCGCTCCGCATGTTGAGGATGGTGCCCATCGGGTAGTCGGCATACTTTTCGGGGGTGTACTCCGATTCGAGTTCCCCATCCTCCTCCGCGTTGACACGGTCACGCCAGCGCGAGGTCGCATCGCGGAGTTGTTCTCCCTTGCGCTCATCACTCTCCACGCGCTCGTTGACGGAGAGGTTACGCCAGTTACGTTTCTTCGATTTCGCCATGTACGTTCGTTGCTCCTGAGAGGGTCTGAGAAAACAAAAAAGCGGGGCGCGATGCCCGCTTTCCGCTACTGCCAGTCGCTCTCAGGAGCGCGTAGCTCAGAGAAGCGTGGCACCTCCGCGTGGGGCATCGCAAGTGACGGTAGTTGCAGCCGATCCGGCACAGGTTCTTTGCATCGCGACGCCTCCTTTCTCGATTTGAAATCCTATGAGCAGTGTATCACAACCGGGGACTGTCGTCAATGAAAAGAGTCACGGAAATCAACCGGCAACAACCGTGTCGCGTCATCAGTTCGGGCACTTCGTGGCGGCGCAGCAGCCGTGTTATAGATATATCGGTGTGCCTAGTCCTGTTGTGCAACTTTATGTCAACCAAAGCCTACCTTATTCGCCCTTCAAAGTAGGCTTTGGTAGGCTTTACTTGTCATAAGGAAATCCGACGATGGCAGAATCAGGAGGGTTCTTCCCGGATGATAATACCCTGTGTGCCATCCACCAGCAGCGGCTCGCCATCGCGGAGGAGCGCCATCAGGCCCGGAATGCCGGAGACGGCGGGCAGGTGGTACTCGCGGGCGACCACCGCCCCGTGCGAGAGTTGCCCCCCCCGCTCCGTGACCAGCCCGGCGATGATGCCGAAGATGGGTGTCCAGCCGGGGTCCGGGCTGGCGGTGACGAGGATGTCGCCGGGTTGAATACGGGCCAAGTCGCCGGGGTGGGCGACGAGACGAGCCGGGCCGCGTGCCACACCGGGGCTGACGGCACGGCCCACGAGTTCCGCGCCGCCGGGCGCGTGGCGCAGAGGGGCCTCCCCGCGCAGAAAATCGGGGTAGTGCCAGCCGGGTGCCCGCGCCGCCTGTTCACGCAGGCGATGCAGCCGCGCCATCCGCGCCGCCGCGCGTTGGCCGTCCGGCTCGCCCGCCATCAACTCGGTCCAGGTCAGGCCAAACACATCCTCTTCCCCGGCAAGTTGCCCACGCCCGGCCCACCACAGCCCCATCTTCAGCGCCACGCGCCGTTGAAGGGCCAGCAGTTGCTGCCAATGGAAGCGCTGGGCCTCGCGCATCCGCAGGTAATCACGAGTCAGTTCCAGAACGGGGCGGGCGACCCCCGGCACGGATGGATTGTGACGGTACCCCGCCTGCGCGCGCGGCTCGCCAATGGCACCATTGGCGAGGGCGAGCAGAAAGCTAGCAAGGGCGGGCAGGTCGGCCTCCCACGGGCGGTCATAGAAATCAAGCGAGAAGAAGCGGTGGCCGTAGCGCTGGATGAAGCTTTCGAGCGCGGCCCACCATTGCTCCAGAGCGGGCGGAGGGTCCGGTTCCCCGCCCGCCCCTGCCTGGCTGATGGTTTCCAGAAAGGTTCTTAGCTTCGTGTCTTCCCGCACTCCTGCGGCGAGTTCTGCGAGTTCGCGGTTCATGCGCGTCGTAGGGGATTCGATGTTCGCGGTGAGGCGCACCGCCAGCGCCGCGCCCTCCTCACTGCCGTAGCGCAGGATGAGCAGGCGGCGCAGGAGCGAGTAGCTGAGGTCGGCGTAGAGCAGGCTCCAGCGGTGAAGGTCGAGTAATTCTCCCGTCAGGTCGGACACCTGCCGCATAAGGGCGCGGGCCTCAGGAATGGGGTCGGTCAGGTCGTCAAGGTGGCGCTCCCGGAAGTGGAAGCGGATGAGGGCGGCTTTCTGGCGCTGCTCGTAACGCGCCCAGGCGCGAGGGTTGTGCAGGGGCGACACCCCCTTGAAGTTCTTCCTCAAGACGCGGAGGCCATTCAAAACGAGGCGCGGGCCGAGCGTGGGCCAGCGCGGGGCGCGGCGCAGGGAAACGTCGCCACCGGGGAAGTAGCGCACCGCGTCTTCAGGGAGCAGGGCGTCGGGGAAGAGCTTGTAGATGCGCTGCCACGCCTGCACGCGGCTGTACGGATGGCCGCGCCACAGCTTGAGCAGTGGCCCCTCAATCTCCTCCGCGCGGAGCAGTTGGAGCGGGCCGCGCAGCGCGAGCTGTTCCAGGTGCTCGGCGACGAGCGTCCAGCCCAGAGGCGAGACGGGCTGCGTGAAGCGCTCATTGAGGAAAGCCGCCGTCCAGAGGTGGTGGTCGCTGGGCAGGCGCTCGGTGAACCAGTCCTCCCCGCGGCCCGTGATGGGCCGCGCCTGAAGGAGCCAGAACTGCTCGCCGTCCCACGCCCACTCCACATCCTGCGGCTGCCCCCACAGCGCGCTCACCGTTTCCACCAGCGCGACCAGTTCCGATAGCTGTTCATCGTTCAGAAGCGGCTCTGTTGGGGCGAGGACGGCCTGATGACTGCCTCCGCGCCGCTCGACGCGCCACTGCTGGGGTTCCGCTGCCCCACTCACGAGCGCTTCCCCCAGCCCCGCAACCGCCTCGACGACGATGACGGGTTCACCCGTGATAGGGTCGCAGCCGAAAGCGACCCCCGCGACGGTGGCCGCTATCTGGCGCTGCACTAAGACGGCCATCGCCGTATCGTGAAGGTGGGTGTGCTCGCGGTAGGCGGTGGCCTGCGGCGACGCGAGGGAGTTCCAGACGCGGCGAATGGCCTCGACGAGCGCATCGGCACCCTGCACGTTCAGCACCGTCTCTTGCAGCCCCGCGAAGGAGGCTCCTTCCAGGTCTTCGGCTGTCGCGGAGGAGCGCACGGCGACCAAGAAGGGCGACGGGGCCGGAGAGAGCAGGTGCTCGTAGGCGGCGCGCACCTGCGCCTCTAGCTCCTCTGTCATTCCTGTTACAAAGGCGTGGACGGTGAGCGCGAACGCCCGTGGCACGGGCAAGCCTTGCCGGAGCATGGCAGCCAGCCGCGCGGCCTTGCCGCCGACGAGGAGAGCGTCACAGGCTTGAGCGTCGTGTAACGAGAGAAGGTAGGGTTGGCTCACCAGGGGAAGATTCATATTGCGCGGAAAGCGCTGAGGCTAGGACCAGATGAGGCCGCAGCGCTCGTCGAAGGCGGCGTTCGGGGCATGGGCGATTTCCCACAGGTTGCCTTCAGGGTCGGCAAAATAGGCGGTGCGGCCACCCCAGAAGGCGTCCGACGGCTCGCGGACAATCTCGGCCCCCGCCGCGCGGGCGGCTTCAACCGCCGCGTCCACCATCTCCGGTGCCTCCACGTTGACGGCGAGAGTGACACCCCGGAACCCCTGCCGCTCAGGCGGGAGTGGCTGGTTAGCATCCTCGGCAAGCTGTTCGAGCGGGAAGAGCGCGAGCACGCCGCCGCCCGTCTTGAAGGTGGCAAAGCCTTCGGCTTCCGGGTGGTGCTCTTCCCATCCGAGGCTGCGATAGAAGGCGCGCATCCTCGTCAAGTCTCTTGTTCCCAGTGTCACGAGGCTGATTCGCGCGGGTAGCATGACGAATCCCCTGGTTTTGTGCTATGCTTCGGAAGAGTGGCGGGATTCTACTACAGGTTGCGCGAGGCAATAACTGCTACGTGGCGCGCCTGAAGGGCAGGCGGCGGCGAAGCCTCTGCCACAGGCCCGGTTTAGAGTTAGCTAACGCTAGCTCCGTGCCTGCTGCCTCAGACGGTACAGGTACTTCGAGTTCGGCTCCGCTCAGACCACTGGTAGGGGCAGGCAGTGCTCGTGGGGCGCGGCGGGGCAGGACGCGCCGCCACCAGGGTCGTCTTTCGCCTCCGGCGAGGGCTGTGCGCTCCTGGCGCACACGCTCGACGGTGCGCTCGGCGACGGCTCGCCCGCGCTCCAGCGCCTCCTGGTAGAAGCGCCGCACCTCGTTCGTGGTCAGTTTCTGGCCCTTGGTCGCCCACAGGTGAACGGTGCGCCCGATGACCAGCGTTCCCGCATAGGCGACGGCGACCTTCGGGACAATGCCGAGCACGGGGATGAGGCCGACCAATTCCCGCGCCGCCTGCCGGAAGAGGAGGCCACCGCCGACGACGCTGACGACCTCGCCCATAATGTCGCGCGGGTCGCCCTGCTTGCCCGCCAGAAGCGCAATCTTGTAGGCCATGACTAATTGGTTCTTGGTCAGAACAATCACGTCGGCGGCGGCAAAGGGCAGGTTGAGCACGGGCACCACCTGCGCTACCCCTGTCGAGGCGGAGTAGATGGCGTTGGCGCGGGAGGCCCCCTCGATGATTTCACGCGAGAGCGCCGCGCGGAGCGGCGGAAGCTGGCGAGCGAGTGCCAGACGCAGCTTCTCCGGCGCGGCGCGGAGGATGGCGGGGATGAGCCTCGCCTGAATGGATTGCGCGTCAGGCGTGGGCCGGAGCACGACGCGTGCCGCCTCGTAGCGGCGGGCCAACTCGGCCCCTACCTGTGTGGAGGCCCCCTCGTTGACGACTACGACGACCACCGGCACGCGCGCGTCGTGAAGGCGCTGGAGCGTGGTCGTTTCGACGGGAGTCATCTCCAAGTTGCCGGTGACGAGGAGGGCGAGATTGTATTGGCTAAGGTCACGCGGCTCGACGGGGAGCGGAAGGCTCTGGAGCACCATCCAGGGGTGAACTCCCGCTTTACCCGGCTCCTCGCTCAACCGCTCGGCCAGCATTCGGGCAGGCGCTTCCTCGCCGCCCGCGATGAGTATCGTGAATTGCCGTTCGGCCTCCCGTTTGAGGCCGTTCAAGTCAATCTCACTGACGATGTTCCAGATGTTGCCGAGTGCGCTCAGGGACATGGTGGAGGGTACCTTTCTCTTCGGGGCCGCGCCTGTTCCCGGCCTGACCTTGCTCTATCCAGAGAGCATGCATTGTGCCGCCTGTTACGCGGAACTCCCTAATCAGGTCGCGCCTCTCAGCGCGCGATGAGGCGCAACTTGAATCCGCACCAACTTTTGTTAATAATAGATGCATCAATGTGGTGTTTGGAAGCTGAAATCCTTCGGGCCGTGTCGTGTTTGGAAGGCTGACGTCCGCTCGTACCAATTATATCCTGGCCGATTATTAGAGAAGGCGAAATGTAGATGGACAATATCCCTCCAAATCCTCCTCCGGTTGAGTCCACAACTCCTCCTTACGATGTTCCCCCAGACCCCTTTACACGCCCGGCGGTTCTGAATTACCTGTGGTTCGTCATCGCTATGTTTATTATAATGATGGTGGCCGGAATCTGGTCGGGCTTCTTCCCTTACCCCCCTGTGACGCCGACGCCACCGGGAGCCAGCCCGACGGCGAGCCAGGCAACAGTCGCTGAAGAGGAGACTCGCGGCCTGACGGCCCGCGTGGTGAACGTCGTTGACGGCGACACGATTGACGTGGAGCTTAAAGGCAGAGTCTACCGCGTGCGCTACATCGGCATAGACGCGCCTGAACGGGGTGAGCCGCTTTACGAGGAGGCGACTCAGGCCAACGCGGACCTGGTGGCAGGGCGAAGCGTGCGCCTTGAGGCCGACGTTCGGGAAGAGGACCGCTTTGGCCGCCTCCTGCGCTACGTCCACGTGGGCGAAATCATGGTGAACGAGGAGTTGGTCAGGCGCGGGTTCGCGACGGCCATCATGGTCCCGCCGGACGTGGCGCATGCCGAGGAGTTCAGCTCCCTTGAGGAGATGGCCCGCGATGCTGGATTCGGGATATGGCGAGGCGAGGCCAGCCCCGTGCCGCCGCCGGAAGCCACGACAACACCCGTCGCTCTGCCGTTGGAGCCGACTTCTTCCCCACCTGCGCCGCCAATAGAGCCGACGAGGGAGCCGACAGCACTCGCCACGCGCTTGACAACCCCGACTGTCCGGCTGGTGGACGCCACCCCCGTATTGACCGTTGCTGGAGCCATCGAGATTCGCACTATCGTTTTCGACGGGACTGTGCCAGTGCTGGAGAGCGACGAGTACGTTGAGATTGTGAATGCCAGCGATGCGCCCGTCGAGTTGCAGGGCTGGGTGCTCAACGCGGGCAATCCCGGCCAGGACTTCATCTTCCCGGCCCATCTCCTCGCGCCCGGCGAGAGTTGCCGCGTCTACACGAACGAGGTGCATCCCGAAAGTTGCGGGTTCAGCTTTGGGCGGGAGCAGGCCATCTGGAGCAATCGCGGCGATTGCGGCTACCTGTACGACGCGAACAGGGAGGTGGTGAGCAGCTATTGCTATTAGCCCAACAGGTGGGTTTTGCGGCGACTCTGGCCTACGTTCAGGCTCCGCCCCGGGGCTGTGTCAAAGTCGGGCGGGCGAAGGAGGAGAGAACGGGCCGGAAGGGGGAAAGGCCAGTATCGGCCAGTATCGGCCAGTACTGGCGAGCGAAAAGCGGCCAGTATAGGTGTAAGTAATTGCTTTGTAGCTATAGATTGATATTACAAGTCGCGCCACTTTGACACAGCCCTACTCCAGCCCTAGGGGCTGTTGACGGGGCGAGGGTTCCCGCTACAATGGGCTTACATGAACCGAGAACTCACATATAACTGGAAATGGACGCGCGCGATGCTGGGCCGCATCGCGCTTCTTTTTGTCCTGCTCGCCCCCAGCGTGGCACGGGCCGAGGAGGCGCTGCCGGAGCCACCCCCGGTGCGCGACGAACGCTTCGGCGCGGTTGAAGCGTATACTGCGCCTGATGTAGCGCTGTCTGCGGGTGTCGGCTGGACTCGCGCGCTCTTCTGGTGGCATCAGGTGCAGCGAACTGGCCCCGACGACTGGAACCCCTACTTCTTCCCCGACGGGCTGGTGCATCAGGAGCTGGACGGCGGGAGGCAACTGGTGGGCCTGCTGGCTGGCACGCCGGATTGGGCTAGCGAGGGCGGCACCGTGCGCGACGTGCCCTCCGGTCTCTATCTCCCCTACGACGACCCGAACAATTATTGGGGGCGCTTCGTCTATCGCATGGCGCACAAATACCGGGGCGAGATTGACCACTGGATTATCT
Source organism: Ardenticatenaceae bacterium (assembly GCA_036386615.1). Classification (GTDB taxonomy): domain Bacteria; phylum Chloroflexota; class Anaerolineae; order Ardenticatenales; family Ardenticatenaceae; genus DASVVH01. Next base: position 8,461 of record DASVVH010000315.1, on the reverse strand, counting down.
GGAACGAACCGGACGTGTGGGACGACGCGCACCCCGGCAAGACGTGGAACGGCACCGTCGAGGAGTACGTTCAACTGCTGAAGGTCGCCTACCAAGCGGCGAAGGCAGCGAACCCCGATGCCGTCATTCACCTGACGGCGATGACCTACTGGTGGGACCAGGAGTACGGGCGCGAGCAGTACCTCACGCGGCTCCTGCGGGCAATCCGGGCGGAGCCGACCAGCGCGGCACACAACGGCTTCTTCGACGTGGCCTCGCTGCACATCTATTTCAGCCCGGAGCAGGTCTACAATGTCACCGGCTTCTTCCGGGGAGAGCTGGAACGCTTCGGCTTCGGCGGTAAGCCCCTGTGGATTAACGAGACCAATGCCCCGCCGAGCGAAGACCCGCTTCACCCCGCGCCGGGGCTACGCTTCCCCGTCTCGCTGGAGGAGCAGGGCTATTTTCTCGTGCAGGCGTGGGCGATGGGCCTCTCGGCGGGCGCGGAGCGCGTCTCGCTCTACAAGACGAGGGACGAGCCGACGCTGTTGCCCGGCGTCGAACCCTACGGCCTGCAACGGCGCGACGGCTCCCTACGCCCCGCCTTCTGGACCTATCGAACCCTGGTAACGTATCTGGGTGGCTACACGAACGCGCAGTTGACCCGCGAGGGCAACACGCGGCGGGTGGTCATCTCGCGTGGGGCGCGCGGCACGACGACGGTGGTCTGGAACATGGGGACGGCGGCGCAGGCTGTGCGCGTGCCCGCCACCGCCGGAAGCGCCCTGCTGGTGGATGCCTTCGGGCCAATGGAGACGATTCGGCCAACTGGCGGCTTCTACATGCTCACGCTGCCGCCGAGCCGGGGGACAAATCTGGGCGGCGCGCCCTTCCTGATTGTGGAGGGCGCGGGCGCGGCGGTCACACTTGAGCGGCCCGCGCACCTGCCCAGGACCCCAATGCTGCCCGCTCAACCACCAGCGCCACCATCGGCTACCCCGCCGCCCGCGAACCCCGGCCCACAGGCGGGCGACTGGGCGATTCCCAACGGGCGCTTCTTCACGCAGGCGGCGGGAGGACAGGGCGGCTTCGGCGTGGTGGATGATGGGCAGGCGCGTTTCTGGAGCGAGTTCCAGCGCCTTGGCGGGCTACAGACCGTCGGCTACCCCATCTCGCGCCGCTTCACCTACGACGGCTTCGTCACCCAGGCATTTCAGAAGCTCGTCCTTCAATGGCGACCAGAGGCCAATCAGGCATGGCCCGTCAACGTCTTCGACGAGCTATCCAAAGCCGGGCGCGACCCGACGCTCTTGCAAACCCGCCAGACACCGCGACCCCTCGCCAACTTCGACGCGCCGAACGCATCCTGGCAGCAGATTGTCACGGCCCGGCAGGCTCTCCTGAACGACAATCCCGCCATCCGCGCCCGCTACTTCTCAGTGGCAGACCCGCTCAACGTCTTCGGCCTGCCCACCTCGCGGGTAGAGGACATGGGCAACCACTTCGCCATCCGAACCCAACGAGCCGTCTTCCAGCAGTGGAAGGAGGCCGTTCCCTGGGCCGCCGCCGGGCAGGTCACCATTGCCAACGGCGGCGACATCGCCAAGGAGCTAAACTGGCTCCCCGCCAACGCCCTCCAACCGGAGCCACCACCCTGACGAATGCGGAAGTGGCAAAGGTCCATCCTATCTGTGCATCTCGTAAAACGTTGAGCAAGCAAATAGCCACTTTATTGTCATTCTGAGCGAAGCGAAGAATCCCCCACTGTGCCGCAATCAGAAGAGTGGTTAAGAGCATCAGTCAGAAGTTGAAGACAACCAGACGAGGCATAAATGCGGCAGTACTTCGTTTACATCATGAGTAGCTTTTCTGGCACTCTGTACGTGGGTGTTACCAACGACATTGTGAGGCGGGTCTATGAACACAAGCATGGCACCAACGCAGGGTTTACGAAGCGATACAGGATAAACCGCCTCGTGTATTATGAAGAGTACAGTGATATTCGTGACGCAATTGAGCGCGAGAAGCAGATTAAGGGATGGACAAGAGCGAAGAAGATTGCACTGGTTGAAGGGGTGAACCCGACTTTTGAGGATCTGAGTGCTGACTGGCTCATTGAAGCGCCTTGACACGCTGGTACAGAACTGAAGGTGGTTGGGGATGCTTCGCTTCGCTCAGCATGACAGGGGATGACGGTATACTCGTCCATCTATATCTTACCTACAGAACAGAAGCAAGGCCGTTTTTACATGGAGAAGTGATTACCTAAAAGCGTACCCCTCGCCCCGAACCGTGACGAGCCATTGAGGACTCGTCCGGTCATCCTCTATCTTCTCGCGCAGGCGCTGCACGGCGGTGTCCAGCGCCTTGCTGTCGGTGGGTATCTGGTCGTCCCATATCAGCCTGTGTAGCTCCTCGCGCGTCACCGTCTGCCCGCGCCGCTCCAGCAGCACCTCTGCCAGTTTCGCCTCGGTGGGCGTCAGTTGGTGCCCCTCACCCCCCATGAAGAGCCAGCGCCCTTCCAGGCGTGGCGCGGGCGGGGCCTGCAACGCTTCCGGCTGGCGTGAGAGCCAATCCGCGAAGAGCCGCCCAAAAAGAGCATACCCCTTCCCGTTTTCCACTACCAGCGCGCGGCGGTGAAGCGAAGCCAGCACGTCGGAGGCGTGCGAGACGTTCTGCCCGGCGGCGAGGGCGCTCACGACGCTCCGCTCGGTGGGCGAGAGGTGGTTGCAGATGCTGTTGAACAGCGCCTCCGCGTCAGCCTGAAGGCGCTCGTGAACCTGCTCGAAGCTGGGGTCGGCGTCGCGCTCCTGCCGAACGTCCCACAGGTGCGCGCCCGCCATCTTCACGAGGTCCGGGTGCCCGCCCGTCGCTTCCAGCAGGCGGTCAAGGAGGCGCGAGGGCCAGCTAACGCCCGCCGCGTGGGCAGGCTCCACCAGCATGGCGCGGGCCTCGCCCCGTTCAAGCAGGCCGAGCGGGCGCGTGGAGAATAGATTGTAGAGCGGCGAGGTCCGCCCCTCCGCGTCGAGCAGTTCAAAGAGCGGGTGTAGCGACCCCGTGACGTAGGCGATGTTGTGTTCCATCACCAGCGCTCGCAGAACGTGGGCGAGGCGCGGGTGCCACGCGGCGGCGATGTCCACCTCGTCCAGCAGAAAGATGACGCGGTAATCGAGGTCATCAAGGAAGTGCAGCGAATCTACAAGCGCTTCGAGTTCGTCCTGCCACCCGCCGTCACTCGCCGAGCGGAAGCTCTTGATGCGCGCCGCCTGCTCTTCGGGGAGGCGGCTTCGCGCCTGCCGCTCCAGCACGCGCAGGAGATGGTGAATCGTCTGGACCGCGATTTCCTCGCCGTTCTCGTCCTCGTTGGTAGGGCTATTCAGGGAAAGGTCCGCGTAGGCTAGCAGGAGCTTGTCCGCCTCGGTGAAATAGGCGGGGTATTGCGCGCGGGCACCCTCCGGGTGGGCCAGAAAGTGCAGCAGGGAACTCTTGCCGATGCGCCGCAGACCCGTCACCGAGCAGCACTGCGGCGAGGGGTAGGCGATGCGCTCCAGCAGCCAGCGCACGTCCTGCTCGCGGCCATAGAACTCGCCGGGCTGCGTAACGGGTAGACGATTCAGGTAGGGGTTCAGGGGCATGTTAGCAATCTTTCTCAGTCTGATTTAGCCTGAGTCTCTTGGGCACAAAAACCAATGCTCGTCCAACTGTTTCGGTGGTCCATCCCTGTAAACTTCACCACTCATCCGGCTCCCACATGCCCCGAATTCAGGCAATGGTGCATCAGAGTAGATGAGGGCATCGTAGTACCAGTATGGCCTGATTTCCACATAGACTAACTCTGTGTTCCCCCTGACAAGCATGCATTCATCGGCAATGAAATGCTTGTACGCTTCCGGCACAACAAACTCGTTACCTCGTCCGCATTCTCCATCGGGTGTCTCCCTCGCAAGTTGCCTTTGCCGTGCCAACTCGACAAGCTCTTCGAGTTCTGCCCGATGTGCCGCGAACACGCGCTCTTCGGGGCTTGGTAGACGAGGCATAGAAAAAACCATGTAAACACCCCCCGCCAGAAGGAGCAACGGAAGCGGATGTCTTCTAAAAATGAGGTAGAGCAGCGAAAAAGCGGAAAGGTACACAAAAGCGGCGGGCACTAATAAGAATTCCAACCCCATTTCATGACCAATTAGCTCATTCAGCCATGCATACAGGGCCACTGCGAACCCAAGATTCAGGAGCAGCAGCAAACGGCCAAGTGTCGTAGATGGCAGAACAGCCCTGAATAGTGCAGGCATCATGAAAGTGGCTCCATCAACTCACCGCGCGATGGAGCGGGTGATTGGCCCCGAACCAGTGCCGCGTAGGCTTGAATGGCATCTTAGCAACCCTTCTCAGTCTGATTTAGACTCGCCGTCTTCGGCACAGAAACCAATGCTCGTCCAATTGCTTTGGCACGCCTTCACCAGAATAGTCATCACATGCGCCAGATGCAGGCATCGGATCAGCGGAGTAGATGAGCGCATCGTGGTCCCAGTAGGGCCAGATTTCGACGTATAGTGTCTCTTCACGCCCCCCAATGCGAAGGCATCTGGAGGCGATGAATTCCTCGTAACCCACTGGCATAGCAAACTCGTTATGTGCTGTGCATTGCCCGTCCCATGTCTCAGGGGCAAGTTGTCTTTGCCGTGCTAACTCAACAAGCTCTTCGAGTTCTGCTCGATGTGCCGCGAACACTCGCTCTTCAGGCCCTGGAGGAAGTGGCAGCATAATCGCCACAATGACACCCAGCACCAATAAGACCAATGGAGCAGCGTATCTGTTAATGAGAAGATAGACGAACGAGATAAAAACAAGAACCAGAAAAGCGGCCAATAGAAGCAGAAAATCGTAAAAATCCGAATTGCGGTAGGGGTCAAGCAATTCAGTGCGCTGCACATAGATAAACACTGCAAAGGCGAACCCCAGGAGCAGCAGAAAACGGCTAAACGTATCGGGCGGCGCGAAGAGGCGGCGTATCGGGAGCGTCATCTCATCAGCCCTCTTAACTCACCCCCCGGTGGAGCGGGTGATTGGCCCCGAACCAGTGCCGGAACAGTTCAACGCGAATGTAATACTGCGCCGTACCGTCGGGCTGCACGGCGCGGGATAGGGTCTCCATGCGCGTCAGACAATCCAGCGCGTGCGCCACCCGCTCAAAGGGCAAGCTGACCCCCGCCTCGCGTAAGCGGCGCTGCACCATCTCCGGCGTGATGGGCATGGCGGCGGAGGCGGGCGGCATCGTGCAGAGCGCCGCCAGCGCCATCCGCTGGTCCATCTCGTCCCGCTCCCACAGGTGCATGAACTCCGAGCCGTTCATCAGTTGGTGGCGGCTCACGAGGGTGTCAATATCGTCGGCGAAGACCATGCGCCGCCGCTCCTTGTTCAGCATCGAGACGAGATTCGCGCCAAGAATGTGCAGGTAATAAGGGTGCTGGTCCGTGACACGTAACAAAGCGGCAATAGCGTCCGGCTCGAAATAGACCTGCCCCCGCAGCGGCTCCTGAATCAACTGCTGCGACGCCTCGTTGTCAAGGTGCCCCAGCCGGACCTCCTGCGCCACGTTCAACAGTTCCAGCACGCCCTGCTGCTCCAGCATTTCGGCCACATCGTCACTCGTGCAGAGCAGAACCGTCAGCAGGTTGTTGTGCTGCATGATGGAGCGCAGCATGTGGAAGATGCGGCTGTCGAGCGCCCCCGCCTGCACCGCGTCAACCAGCGTGGCGAACTCGTCAAGCGCCAGCAGGATTTTCTTCTGCGCGTGGCGGTGGGCGTCGGTCAGCGCGTTCAGGTAGTTCAGAAAGGTGTCCAGCGGCTCCGCGACGAACTCAGCCGTCGTCGGCACCGCCACGCGCTGCTCGCCGTCCAGCGCGCGGGAAAGCTGCCGCGCCAGTTGCCGCAGGATGCCCGGCGCGTCCGTGCGGGCCACGCTCTGCAAGTCCAGAAAGACGTAGCGGTAGCGCTCCCGGATGGCTTTCGACTCCTGCATCTGCTTGAGCAGCGAGGTCTTGCCGATGCGGCGCGGCCCGCGCAACAGCAGGCTCGCCGAACTGTCGCTGGCAAGGTGCGTCTCGATGGCGAGCATCTCCTGAGTGCGGCCCCAGAAGCGCCCATCCCCGAAGACAGGCTTTCCGGGTGAGAAGGGCGAGATAATGGGCTGCGGCGGCGCGAGGTAGCGGTCCAGCGTGGTCATCGCCGCCTCCGCCTCCTGCCCATCTACAAGAATGCGGATGACGTTCGGAATGCGCTGGATGGTCGAGAGCAGATAGCCGAGTTCCAGTTCATTCGTGATTTCCAGCTTGAACAGTACCTCGTCCATCTCGCCCTGCCGCTTCCCTTCCAGGTAGAGAATATCCACGTTGGCGCGGCGAATCGCCTGCGTCAGATCGTTGATGAGGCCCTTGCGGTTCACGGCGCGGAGCGTGAAGGCGACGTGCCGCGCCTCCACCTGCTGCACGCGCCACTGAAGCCCCACGACGCGGGAGCGGTCGAGGAGGTTTGGGCAGTCGGGACGGTGTAGCTCAATGCCGCGCTCCGTGTGGTAGCCCACGATGGGGTCGCCGGGCGCGGGGGCGCAGCACTCCGCCGAGAGTATCAATTCCTGGTGCCAGAGCGGGAAGCGCGCGGCGGTCTCCGGCGTCGGCTCGATGTGGTGAAAAGTCGTGCGCTGTGGCGCGTCGGGGAAGAGCAGGCGGTCCACAATCTCGCGCGCGGCCAGATTGCCCCGCGCCACGCTCACGTACACCTCGTCGAGCGAGCTGCCCATCTCGCTTGCGAGGGTGGCGAGGCGCGTCTTGTACTCCTCGAACTTGCGCCCGCGCTGCCGCAACTCCTTATCCACCAGCTTCAACCCTTTGGCTTCGGGGCGCTGCTTCAACTGCATCTGGATAGCCTCGCGCGCCTTGCCCGTTCGCGCCCAGTCGAGCCATTGAGGGTCCGGCCACTCGCGGCTCAGGTTCTTGCGAATCTCCACCACGTCGCCCGAATGAAGCTTGGTGTTGAGCGCCACCTGCACACCGTTGACGAACCCAGCCGCTGCCTGCCGCCCCACGTTGGTGTGTATCTCGTATGCGAAGTCGAGCACCGTCGCCCCCTCGCACATCTCGATAACGTCCCCGCGCGGCGTGAAGATGGCGAGTCCATCCTTTGGGCGGTGGCGCAGCGACTTGGTGAAGTGGGTCAGGGCGCGCAGTTCCGCGGGCTGCCAGCTTTCCGGCAGGCACTCCTCGCACCAGCAGCGATACGCTTCCGGGAGCAGGATGCCGTTCGAGGCGAGGGCACGCAGGTTGTGAGTGGTAACGTGGACGCGGCGCGGCTCGCTGTTGACGATGACGGTAGTGTGCAGCCCCCCGTAGCCGTTCGCCTTGGGCTGCGCCAGATAGTCGCGGAACGCGGCCATGCTGGGCACGCCGCACTCGTGCGCGGCGGCGAGGGCCAGATAGGCGTCGTCCGTCTTGCGCGTGAGAACGTTGGTGATGAAGAGGTGGCGGGCATCGAGTTGGCTGAGGTCGTCCATGTCCTGCGCGTGGCCGCTCAGGTGCTGCCGGAAAATCGAGGTGGGGTGGCGGTAGATGATTTCCACCTCGGCGCGGCGGGGGCCGAGGCCGTGCCTGCGGAGCGCCTTTTCGACGTGCCGCACCCACGCGGCAATCTCGTCGGCCCGCGCCTCCTGCTGCTTCTCGCTCCATCGCCGGATAGCGAGGTAGCGGTCAGGGCTGCGAAGCTCGAACAGTATATCTTCCATCTCCACGCGCACGCGCCAGATGCCCAGCCGCTCCAGCAGGGGCAAGTAGACCTCCTCGCTGTTGAGCAGGAGGGCGCGGCGGTGCTCGCCCTTGAAGGCGTTGAGGTCGCGCAGGTTGGCGAGGCGGTTGGCGCAGCGAATGAGCACGGCCCGCACATCCTCGACCATCAGGTCGAAGAACTGTTGAAGCAGGTTGTTATCGCGGGCGTAGTGAGCCAGCGTATCGCGGTGGCCCAGCCGCGTAACCACATCGAGCAGGGCCGCCAGTTCGTCGTGTTGCAGGCGGGGCCGCAGGTCGTCAAAGCTCTCGAAGTGCCCGTACCGCACCGCGTCGTGGAGCAGCCCACCCAGTACGATAAGCGGCTCCACCTCCCACGAGGCCAGTATCTCCGCAACGTCCAGCACATGCCCCAGATAGGCCCGGTCATCGTTGCGGAACTGCCCCGCGTGAGCCTCCTCCATCAGGCAGACCACGCGCTGCCATAACGCTTCGTATTCCGGCGCGCGCGCCAACACAGCGCTCTTTAGATAGTCCAGCCGCTCTGCCCCGCTCTCCATAGATACTCTCGGCCCCGCCAATCAACAGCAATGAAACGATTATACAACAGAACCACCGTAAAAGGGAAGTAGCGCAGCCGGTCAGCCGTCCCCAACCAGAGCCTGTAACCAGTACCCCAATCCTCAACTCTTGAATATTATGTCAATAAG